>SCUG01000728.1 GCA_004297645.1 Saprospiraceae bacterium
TCCCCTCATAAATTATTGGTAGCTCTCCAAAAATGCTTGGTCTCTTCGAGCGGCAGGGTTTTGAACCCTGCGATTCTGAACCGGAAATGCAGGGTTCAAAACCCTGCCGCTCGTCTGAAGGGCTCCTTTGGAGAAGCGCTACCATTGTTTTTTGACCGGATACTATGAAATCAATTTTGCGATTCCAAAAGCTGCTGCTGCTGCTAAGATTCCAATCATCACCACCTTCATCGCCCCGGCCACGACGGGCTGCTGCATCACCCGGCTTTTGAGCGCGCCGAACAGGAAGAGTGACACCACCGTCACGGCGGCAGAAATGAGCAATCCCTGCTCGGAGCTTTGGGTGAAAAAATAGGGCGCCAGCGGAATCAACCCGCCCACGATGTAGGAAAAGCCGATGGTCAGGGCGCTGCGGGCGGCCTGGCTTTTGTCGGGTTCTTCCAAGCCGAGCTCGAAGCGCATCATAAAATTGACCCACTTGTCCTTGTCCTTTGTCAAATCCTCCACGACTAAGTGGCAGGACGAAGCGCCAACCCCATACGCCGTCAAAATTTCCACGACTTCCCGCTTTTCCATTTCGGGGATTTCCTCGATTTCCTCGTATTCCCGCCGCAGTTCCGAGGCGTAGTGCTGCACGGCCGTCGCCCCGGCGAGGTAGCCGCCCAGCCCCATGGCGATGCTGCCGGCGGCGATTTCCGCCACGCCGGCCGTTGTTACAAGATTGCTGGCGACGGCAGCCCCGCTCAGGCCGGCGGCCAGGGCGAACGGCACGGTCAGCCCGTCCGCTACGCCGATGATAATGTCCCTGATGAGGTCAGAAGATTGGAAGTGTTTTTCCTGGTGCATTTTTTTTGTTTTTGCTGTTGGCATTTGGCCATTGGCGTTTGGCATTTGCCAACAGCCAACAGTCTAAAATGTCTTTGATGCAAGATAAAACAACTGTGGTGGAATTAAAGGATGGCGCCTGAAACCCGCAAACATTTATTCTATCCGGGGTTTAATTTTCACCAAAGCCGTGTCCTCCAAGCCATAATTCCCTTCCGTCAGAATGCGGTCTTTTGGCGAAAAAGCGGGGCTGGTCACCTGCACCGCCTCGCCCGCCGTCAGGCCCAGGGTCACGGGAACTTTCACCGCCGTGCTGTCATTGACGAGCCGCATCACCCAAAATTCATCCATCGTTTCGTTGGTCAAAATGGCGGACTTGGGCAGCACCACCGCCTGCCTCGCCGCTTCGGTCTGCACGATGACGGTGACGTTCAGACCCTCCGGCACTGCCACGGGCCGCAGGGGTTTCACCAAAAAAGTCTGCGTCTGGGAAGTGATGGCGGCGGTGTTGAGGTTCTCGCTGACCCGGCCCGGCAGCCTCGTTTTATCGGGCAGTTCAATGGTGCAGGCAGTCCCCGGATTCACGAAGTTGTTGAACTCGTAGGGCACACTCAGGCGGAAGCCGATTTTGTCGCTGCGGGCGATGGTGCAGAGCGTCGAGCCTTCGCTGACAAAGTCGCCCTGCCGCTGTTCGAGGGTGAGCAGCACGCCGCCCGCCGGGGCATGAACGCTGACGACGCCCATGCGGGCGAGGTCGCTTTTTTTCAAATCCGGGCCGGCGTTGATGGCCCGGTGCTCTTTGGTTTCGAGGGTGAAAAGCAGTTGTCCGCTGCCCACTTTTTCGCCCGCCTGCTGCGAAAGGGCGGAGTTTTGGCGGTAGATTTCCTGGCCGACGAGGCTGTTTTTGACCTGCGCCTCCACCTGTGGGCGGGTGAAGAATGCCTGGTTGACGTTCAATTGTGCCGAGTACCACGCCCCGTTAGTGATGGCTGCATCGTAGCCGGCGCCCTCCACGACGGGGGCGTAGAGGAAGTTGCCCGTCGTGCTGATTTCGGGCATTTTGAAAACGGCTTTTGCCTTGTCCATCTCCAGGCCGGCGATGGCGGCGAGGTTTTGGTTTTCCTGTAAAACGGGGCTGTTCGCATGGGCGGCAGCGAGGTAGGCCGCCAGGTTTTGCGACCACAACTGCCCTTGCAGGGCGGCCAAAAAAAGGAATGAAAAAAGGAAAGGCAGGGAAGGCATAGCGGATTTTGATTGCCCAATATTGTGGTTTGACGAAGCTGCTGCTGCAAAAGCAAAAAAACAGCAGCCTGTTTCGGCTGCCGCTTTTTGATGGCTTGTGCTGTCAATTATTCTTTGTCGTCCGAACCTTTGCCTTTGCCGTCATCGTCGTCCTCTTTTTCGGTCTTTTGCTTGAGCAGCGTCCCGTCAGCATTGAACAGGGCCTCGACGGTCGTATCGCCTTTTTCCAGTTCCACTTCGTAGGCGGCGGGTTGAGCGGGCGTTTCCACCAGCGCTGCTTCCTCCGCTTTGTAGCCGGCGAACTGGGCGGCGATGGCGTCTTTCACGGCCTGTGGCAAATTCGATTCTTCGAGTTTGGTCTCCATTTCCATCCAGGTGCCGTCTGTTTTGAAATTGGCGGACATTTCCTTGCCGCCCGATTTGAATTCGGCTTCCCATTCGCCTTCCTCTTCCAGGTCCCATTTGGCTTTTTGCACGGTCGGGAATTTGGCTTTGAAAGCTGCCTGCACGGCGGCGGGCGCTGCCTTTTGGTTCTGGGCGCAGGAGGTGGAAAGGATGCCGAAACTGAGCATGGTGATTAGCATTAAATACTTCATTGTTTGAATTTTTGGTGAATGAAAAATTGATTTGATGAGGCAAAAGTGGGGGGCGATTCTGGAAAGAAATTGGAGGGGGTGCAAGAAGGGAGGGATTTTTATTGCCAGGCAAGTATCGTATTCCCCAAGTGTTACTCATAGTCTTTGACGCATAGTCAACATAACCTCACTTTTACGGCATGGACGCAACGGACATACGATACCGCTTGGGGCAGCGCATCAAACAACTGCGGGAAGTAAAAGGCATGTCGCAAAAAGACCTTGCTTATACTGCTGACTTGGACAGGAGCTATATCGCCGGGGTGGAAGCAGGCAGCCGGAATGTTTCCATCGTGAACGTGGAAAAGATTGCCAACGCCCTGAACGTATCGCTCAATGAATTCTTTGACGCGGATGAGTTTAACCATACAACAGTGCCTCGTTAACTTCAAATCGCTGATTGAAAACGCCATTCTGACGGGTGGCAAGAAAGGTATCACGTCGGCTATCAGGTCGTCCACTCCTATCTTGAACATCCACGAGGCTGTCAAATGGGAGTTTGTGCAAAAAGGTGTTGCTGCCGTGCGGATTTTCCCGCCACTGGACGCCCGCAAGCCGGAACTAAAACTCGCCGGTTCCCTGAAACAAAAACACCAGGACGTTTGCATAATACCAGCCAGGCTATCGCCAAAGGAAGAGGTCATGACGGATGGGCTGTTGAAGGGCGTGAAAGATGCTTATGGTAAAACCTTCACAGAAAGGACTATCTCAATAAATGTCCGCAGTCAAATGAGCAGCCTGCAAAAGAACTTCGACACGCTTTTCGAAAGGACTTTTTCAGAAGCGCAAAACCTGCACGAACGCTGCCCGAAAATGTGCCTCGGCGAAGTCTATATGATTGCGGTACCTGAATACGACGACCGGCAATTTGACGCCAACAACATTGTTTTGAAAAAACCTCGCCGGCAAGTCGTGGAGCAATACATCCGTTCCTTTCTTTCCATCAACAACCGCCATGACACGAAAAAGCACTTTTATCAGTACGAAAGGGTCTGCCTGCTCATCGTGGATTTCACCCAAAACCCACCTAAGCTCTACACTTCCGACCAGGAACTAAAGGATGCAGGTTTGCTCGCCGAAGACAGCGACATGAGTATCGCTTCTTTGAACTGGGATTCATTCGCCGCTTCGTTGCTGGCTAAATGGGAGGAGCGGTTTGGAAAGAGTGGGAAGGCAGGGTAAGTTGGTATTTTTCAATCAAAAAAGCATCAATTTCCTCCCTGTTATTCGTCATCCGCAGGAAAGCCACATCCTGCTCCGTGAAATCGGGCAGGGCAAATTTTTCAATAAAATTCTTCTGGTAGCACGGGTAGCCACCCTCGATGGAGACGCTGGTTTTGCTGACGTAGTAGTCCATCACGATGGAATTCAGCACCTTTTGCGCAATCTCAATTCTGTCCACGCTGGCGAGGGCGTGTTGGAACAGGCTGCTTTCCCGAAAATACAAGCCATAGCCGTTGGTGAAAAAAGCGTCCTCGTCCTCGTCCAACAGGAAACGGGGGTATTGGCTGAACGTCGGGCTGAGCAGTTTTTTTCCGTGCCGCGTCAAGCCCTGCGTCCGGCCCCAAGCGTAAAAAGGGGAGAATTCGGTTTTCCCCTTGTCACGTTGCGCCAACACTTCCCGGACGGTGAGAAAATAAGCGTAGCACTTGGGGAACATGCGGGAAAATTCAGGCTCCGGGATGGCGCTTGCCGACTTGCCCTTGACTTGGTATGGGAAGATTATCCGCCGGGTGTTGCCGCAGAGTTCCTGTTGTCTTTTGAAATCTGAAATTTTGAAAACGGTACGAGTCGCTTCCTTTTCGATGGGGAAAGTTTTTCCCCCATATTCTTTCAGGTAAAAATCGCCCTGCCCACTTGCCCCATCCACGAAAAAAACCTCGTCTTTCAGGGTGGCGATGCCCACGCAGATGTCATAAACCTGCCCGATGGGAGCGCCCGCCGCCTCGATGCGGCGAATGTTTTCCTGCTCGTCGCTTTTGAGCAAGCGCCATTTTTTCGGGTTGAGTTGAGCTAAGTGATTTAGCGAGCCATTTGCTGTTATTAAAAATGATTCCGGCTGCTGTCCGTCCTCGATGCGGTCGAATTGGATGACGTCCTGTTTGGACTTTTTCAGGAAGGTGATGGCGGTATAGGTCTGCACGTCGAAGACTTTGCGGTGGTTGAAATCCACGATGCGGCTGACGCATTTTTCCTGCTGAAAAAACAGCCGCAAGGGTTCTCCGGCGAGGGAGGTGAAGTAGTTGTTCGGGGTGATGTAGCCCAATTTTCCGCCTGGTTTTAGCAGCCGGAAGCCCAACTCGAAGAAGGCGAAGTACAGATTAAACGTGCCGTTTTTGACCGTGCGCCAATCCCCGGCGAGGAAGGCCCGGTTTTCATCGGAAAGGTCCTGGAATTTTACGTAGGGCGGGTTGCCGATGACGTGGTCGAACTGTTCCTGCCATTCGGTGCGCAGGCTGTCCGCCTGGCGGATGTTCAGGTTGCTTTCTTCTGCAACTTCGCCTTCCTGCAAGGCATAAATGGCGAGCAGGGCCTTTGCCCTTTCCACGTTGTACGGAAGAATATCAGCGCCAAATACGTTTTCCCGCAAGATTTCCCGGATGGTTTTTGGGGTGGTTTTTTTGTAATAATCCAGCAGCCCGATGAGGAACGCCCCGCAGCCGCAACTTAAATCAATCACCCGGTCGTCAGTGCCCGGCGCCATTTCCCGGATGATGAAGTCCACGATATAAGAGGGAGTGAAAAATGCGCCATTGAGCTTGCGGTCGCTTTCGGGTATCATCACTTCGAGGAGGCGTTCTACGTCTTTGAGGGTGGAAATTTTTTCCCGATTGAGTAGGCTGAACAAGACGGAGTCCGGCTCAAAACCATCAAAATAGGAGCTTAGGAAAAGACTCTTTGAATAGTCTAATCCCTTCTTTTGCAGGAAGTAAAACAGGAGGTTTCGTTCCTTTTTTTTGATTTCCATGTAATGCGTGATTTCCTCCATAGTCTTGACTGGTGCGGACTTTAAGTAACGAAGATAGAATTTTTGTTTCGTTTTGCGAACGCCATTTTTGGCTTTTCAAAACCCCACCCGAAACTCATGCCACCCCTCCCGAAACGCATAACCGGCCTCCCAGCCGTTCACTTCGCAAATCTTCTGCACGATAGCCAGCCCCAAGCCTATCGAAGCGGCGTGGTTGCCCTGCTTTTGGAAGCGCTCGAATAGCCGCTCCGGGTGCTCAACGGCTTGCTTGCCGGGGTTGCTGAAAGTGATTTGCCGGGGGGCGGTTTGGATGGAAACCGTGTCGCCGGGCAGGCTGTAGCGGATGGCATTTTCCAGCAGGTTTTTTATCAAAATCTCCGCTAAGGAGCGGTTGGCGCTGACGGTGATTTCGCAGCGCAGGCTGGTTTCCAAGTGCAGGTTTTTGGCATCGGTGAGTTCCTGCAAGAACGCCACTTGCTCCCGCAGGATGGCGTTGAACGAAACGGCGGACGTTTCGCCGAACTGCCGGTTCTCGATTTTTGCCAGCAGCAACAGGCTTTGGTTGAGGCGGCTGAGGCGGTTGGCTGCTTCGTAAATCCCTTGCAACGCCGCCATGTTCCCTTCCGAAAGCTGCTCGTTTTCAATGAGTGTTTCGATTTTGGAGCGGATGACGGCGAGCGGGGTCTGTATTTCGTGGCTGGCGTTTTCGGTAAATTCCTTGAGGTTGCGGTAGTCGGTGCGCACTTTTTCGGTGAGTTGCTGTAGAGCGGTTTTCAATTCCTCAAACTCGCTGATGCCGCTCGAAGCGAGGGCGAGCGGCTCGTTTTGCGCCAGCGAAAAACGTTTTAGTGCAGCGAGGTTTTGCTGAAACGGCGCCCAAAGCACCTGTGCCGAGCGGCGGTTGAGCCAGTACAGCCCGGCAAAAAGCAGGAGCACGAGTACCGCCGTGCAAAGGGCGATTGCCAGCATCAAATCCTCCGCTTCCACCAGCGAGGTGCGGTTGGCGATGCGGTAAAACTTGCCGTTGATTTCAAGCTGGGTGACGAGTTGGCGGTAAGGCCCGGCTTCTTTTTCCACCAGGTCGTAAATCAGGGTGTCGGAATAGGCGGCATTGCCAGGTCCGGGTTCCGCCAAAACCTGCACCTCCACGACAGGCGAAAACTGCGGCGCAGGCTGCCCATTACCTAGCAACCCGATTGCCCGCTCCCGGTTGACCTGCAATTTTTCGTCAATCTCCGAATGGATTATCCAATTCACGGAAAAGTAGAACAGCAAGCCGCCGAATAACAGCAGCATCGCCGTGAAGCGAAAAAAGGTGCGGTTGTTTTTTTCGAGTAGTTTCATTGAATTTCCGGCACAGACTTTCCAAGTTTTAAAAACTTGGAAAGTCTCGGCAGCCAACAGCTAACGGCCAAATTTATACCCCATGCCATAGACGGTTTTGATGTAATCGCTGCCGCCGTGTTCGGTGATTTTTTTGCGCAGGTTTTTGACGTGGCTATACACGAGGTCGAAGTTGTCAGCCAGGTCCATGTAGTCGCCCCAGAGGTGCTCGGCGATAGCCGCTTTGGTCAATACCCGGTTTTGGTTGGTGACGAAATAAATGAGCAGGTCGTACTCCTTTCTGGTCAGTTCGACGGGCTGGCCGTGTACCTGCATGACGTTGGAGGCGGGGTCAATTTCTATTTCTTCGAAAACGATGGCAGTGCTGCCTTTGAAAAAGCGCCGCCTTAGCAGGGCTTTCAGGCGGGCGTTGAGTTCGGGCAGGTGGAAGGGTTTGGTGAGGTAGTCGTCGGCGCCCAAGTCCAGCCCGATGATTTTGTCATCGAGCGAGTTTTTGGCGGAGAGGATGAGGACGCCGGTTTCGGGGCGGTTTTTTTTGAGCTTGCGCAAAACGTCCAGCCCGCTGCCGCCGGGCAGCGTGATGTCCAGCACGAGGAGGTCGTACTCGTACAGTTCGACTTTCTCCGCTGCGGCATCGTAGGTTTCTGCCTGTTCGCAGACGTAGCCTTCTTTTTGGAGGTACCCGGCGATGGTTTCCCGGATGCCGGGTTCGTCTTCCACGATTAAAACTTTCATGGGGCAAAGGTGGGCGGCGATTCTGGAAAGAGTTTGGAGGCCTGCTTACTTATTATACTTCTGGCCCTTAGCTGTTGGCCATTGGCCGTTGGCCAGCAGCCAATGGAGCTATCGGGAAACGGCAGTTTCAATTGGACAAAACCTAAGCTGGCAAAGCCAGAACCCAAAAGGCTTTGTGCAAATAGGGTTTTGGGGGCTTCGCCCCAAAACCTCATGTTGGGCCAGCCACGAATTTTCACGAATCGAATAGTGGTATAATTC
>SCUG01000729.1 GCA_004297645.1 Saprospiraceae bacterium
ACGGCTTAGAAGCCATGCGCATCAAAGAATATACGGGCGTTTGGCTTCCGCAAACGAATGCTTTACCCAAAAGAAAAATCTGCGCCATCGGCGTTCACCTCAGCCGTTGGGTCACCATGCACGGTTTTGCATTTAACATCAACACAGATTTGAACTATTTCAACCACATCATCCCCTGCGGCATTACCGATAACGACAAAACCGTGACCTCGCTCGCCATAGAGCTTGGCAGGAGAGTGAATGAAGAAGAAGTGAAAGAAAAGGTGAAAGGCCATTTTGCCGCTCTTTTCGGATTCGAATTTGCCGAAACTTTTTCTTAGAAATGAATCATATCCCGATGAAAAAAGATATTCCTCAACACAAAGTCGCCGAATTAGCCATCGCCATCGTTCCCCGCGAAGAAGATATATTCGCCGAAGATGGGCTGTGGGATGTGTTCGTCATTAATTTCAGGGAACAACCCATTCATAATGTGCTTGTGAACTCACGGGGCTATGGCGAAATCGAAGGTGAGATTCAGAAAACCACCATCCTCCGCCATTATTTTGAAGAAATGGGTCCGCGAAAAGCCTACCACATCGAGCCTATTCATACCAAACTTTTCGCCATCGCCAACGAATTTTGGGTGAGCTTCACCTTCAACGATTATATGTACGATAAAAAGTACGTCTTCGTAAAAGGTAGCATCACCAGGGACAACTTTACCAAAATACCTATGTTGGACCGAAAAGGCGTGATGATAAGGTGACGCTACGACGCGGCGGTATCGCGCCGGTACCTCGAAGAACGTAGGGAGTGCAACAATGAGACAACGAAACAATGAAACAATGAAGCCCAAAAAAGTCAGCGAATCTATGACCACCCTCACTGAGATAGTAATGCCCAATGACACCAATCCATTGGGAAACTTGATGGGAGGGAACCTGATGAGGTGGATGGATGTTGCCGCCAGCATCTGTGCCGCCCGGCATTGCGAAGCCCCTGCCGTAACCGCTTCCGTGGACAATGTCTCTTTTCAGAAGCCCATCACCCTTGGCGAAATCGTTACGCTGGAAACTCGTGTGACACGTGCCTTTAAGACTTCAGTGGAAATATTCGTAGAAGTATTTGCCAACGACATCAAAGGTGGCAACTCACGCAAATGCAACAGCGCCTATTTTACCTTTGTAGCGCTCGATGATCAGACGAAGCACCCCATCCCCGTGCCACAGGTAATCCCGCTCACCAACGAAGAACAGCAATTGTACGATGGGGCCGCCCGCCGGCGAGAAGTACGCCTGGTTCTCGGCGGACGTATGAAGCCAAATGAAGCTTCGGAAATCAGAGCATTCTTCGGAAAAATGTAGGCCCCCCCCCGTTCACGACATTCCTTTATACATCAAAAAAAGGAGAAGCAACAGTATGAGTACAGAAATGCTCAATACGGTAAAGAATTTCCTGGAATCCCGCTTGTCTAAGAAGGCCTGTCTTCTTTTTCTTTTCAATGACATAGTCTGTCTGGTTTATTCTAAGAGCTTGTTGGGGTTTTGGGTTTTGAGGGAAAAAGCGTCAGTTTTTTGGTGAGACAAGGCGGGGAAATGGAAGCATAGCCAAAGCTACGTGACCATTTTCCCAACGTAGTATCACCAAAAAAGAGGCGTTTTTTCACCGGAAGCTAAAACCCCAACAAGCTCTGAATGCTTTTGGCTATTCCATTCGCTTGCCGGCCAATGGTCAAAATTCCCTTCGCCGGTGGCGCCAAACAGCCCGCGCACAAGGTAAGAAATCCTGAAAAAACATGTCGCAGTTATTTCATCTGACAGCAGAAGTGTGTAAATAGCACTTGAATTTCAAAGACACACAGAACAAACCCTGCCACACCCCGCCCGAAAAACTACTACTGACCGATGATGAGGAAATGAATGGCACACGGACTACTGCAAAACCCGATTCATAACCCGGCCTGCTTTTTCAACATCGCTCCCTTCGCCTTTTGAAAGCCAGGCCCCAAAACCCGAATGCTATGAAAAAGTTTCTTCCTCTTTTTCCCGCAGTGAAAAAGCCTGAATTTTTCACCCCCCCCGTTTATGTTTCTTTTTGCTGATGCAAGCCATGACTGCCTTGCCGCTCCAAGCGCAGCAGACCATTTACTTTGAAGAATGGGTGGCAGAGGAACCTGCCAGCCTGACCGAAGTGCAAAACGAATTCTTACAAAGAGTGGTCAGTGTCACCGACAATTACAGCAACCTCTACGTCGCCGCCTCCGCCTACAACGAAACTACCGAAGTTCACGACTTGCTCGTCATCAAATACAATTCTTCCGGTACGGAACTTTGGCAGGAACAATTCAACATCTCCGGCGGTGGAGATGTGTATGTGGGCGCCATTGCCCTCGATGGCTCGAACAATCCAGTCATCACGGGGGCCGTGTACAACGGCAGCAACAACTTCGATGCGCTTACCATTAAATACAGTACGGCCGGCACCCAGCAATGGTACGAACTGTACAATGGTTCAGCTTCCTACTACGACGGAGGCACGGCCATAGCCATTGACGGCAGCGATAACGTGTATGTGGCCGGTGTCAGCACGGAAAGCTCCACCCACATGGATTTCCTGACCATCAAATACAATTCTTCCGGCACGGAACAGTGGACCAGCCTTTACGACAAAAACGGCCTCACGGATGCCGCTGCCAAAATCATTACATACGGAAGCTATATGCGTACATTCGGCACTACACAGGAAAGTGCAACCAACTGGTCCATCGCGGGGGTTACCTACAATGGCGCCACCGGCAGCGTTGTGGGAACCCTGGAAATTTCTTCCGAAGACGTCGTCATTGACCAAATCAACGGTTTCACAACCGATGACAATGGCAACATCTACATCGCCGGCGCTGCCTTAGACACGCTCTCCGGCCTGGACTTCATGACTGTAAAATTGGATGAAGACCTGCAAGTGTTGTGGGAAGCCTATGAAGACGGAGGAGAGGATATGGAAGACGTGGCCAGGGCCTTGGCAGTAGATGCCGCCGGCAACGTCTATGTGACCGGCTACGCCACTACTTCCGCCAGAAGGGACTTTCAGACCGTCAAATACAACGCCTCGGGCGTCAAACAATGGACAGCACTGCACAACGGTGCCATGAATGGCGACGACGAAGGCACCGACATCGCCATTGACAACAACGACAACGTCTTCGTGACGGGATACAGCAACGAGTCCGGCACGACGGATTACCATACTTTCCGGCTCGATGCCTCAGATGGAGACGTATTGTGGGATGCGCTTTTCAACAGCGTCTATAACCGGAACGACGCTGCTGCCGTGCTGCGGATTGACGAAGCGGGCGACCTGCTGGTGACCGGGCATACGACGGCCCTGGATTACCTGAGCCAGGAAGAACAGGAAGTGACCACGGTGAAGTACAAACGGGCGGATATTGTTATTCCACCGGATGGAGAGGCGCAATCCTCAGCGATTTATTACATCAAAAACAACGGGCAACTATTGAACACTGACCAAGACTCGGTGCCGGATATTAAATTTTATTCGGCGCACACCTATCCCGGCCTTTATTTTTCAAACGACACGGTGAGCATGGTGCTCTCCCACATAGATGAGGATACTACTACGCTGGACACTATGTACCGGGTAGATATTACTTTCGGAGGTGACGGTCGTAACCGGGCCTTGATGGCCTTGGAAGAACGGGAGGATTACTACAATTACTATCTGGGGCATATACCTGAAGGCCGGGAGCGGGTGTCGTTATACCAAAGGTTAATTCACTACAATGCCTTCGAGGGCATAGACCTGCACTACACCAGCAATACTGCGGGGGTTAAATATGACTTTGTGGTAAAGCCGGGTGCCAACCCGGGCAATATAGAACTGATTTTCAATGGGCAAACAGGCCTGAGTGTGGACGGTAATGGCGAGTTGGTGATTGAAACGACGTTAGAGGACATCGTGCTGCCAGAGCCGAAAGTGTATCAGATTGATAACGGGGCGGAAGTTGCCCTTGGTTGGACACCGGGATACAATGTAGTTGGTAATAATGTGAATATCGTGACGGGTACCTACGATAGCCAAAAGCCGCTGATTATCAGGATTAGAAGGGTACCTGAAGGGCCCGGTTCCAATCCCGAATGTCTTTTATGGAGCTCTTATTATGGCTCAGGTTCAGATCCAATTGAGTATGCTAATGGTTTAGCCACTGATGCTGAGAAGAACCTTTTCGTAGCAGGCGGCACACCAAACAGTGATTTCCCTGTTTTGGGGCTGATGATTGAACCATTTAACCTTGAACAGGATGTATTTTTGCTTAAATTCGATATAAGTGGGGTGCCACAATGGGGTACCTTTATCGGGGGGTCTTTTGGAGCAACTACTTCTACTACTGGGGATGACTTAGTTAGCGCTTTGGGGGCTGATAAATTGGGTAATTTGTATATCACTGGATATACAGGAAGTTGGGATTTTCCTTTGCTGGCTACCGGAAACGCCTATATGGATGATTATTTAAGCTTAGGCGCATACAGAGCCTTCATCGCGAAGTTCGATCAAAAATTTGGTACACGGAAATGGTCAACTTTCTTCGCCATGCCATGCCATGATGATAAGTTTACTGTCAGCAATTATCTTGCGATCACTCCAAATAATCATTTGATAATTGTTGGGACTTATGAAGAAGATGTTAATTTCAATAATTGTTCTTATCCTCTTTCTAACGCTTGTGGGAATTATTACCAAGACAATAAGCCAAAAAACTATATTGCAGAATTCAACACAGATAATCAACTATGTTGGGGAACTCGGTTCGGCGAGTCATGTGGTGTTATTTCAGTCGTTGAAGTGGATGACAATGACAATATATTTATTGCCGGAACTACTTGCGGTGTTGCCACCGTGACACTGGAACTTGCCAACGAGGGAGGAGGTTACTCCCAAACAACACCAGGAGGAAACACTGATGCTTTTATTGCCAAATTTGATGCTGACCGGCAACTCTATTGGTCTACTTATTTCGGAGGTGGAGGAATTGATGAAATTTTTGGATTAGCCCTCAATAGTAATCAGGAACTTTTCGTATTAGGAGGAACTACCAGTTCTTCCGGTTTCCCCTTACTACCTTCTGGTAACGCATACTTTGACGGAACTTATAATAGTAATGACTATTTCATTGCCAAATTCTTAAATAACGGGCAACAAATCTGGACAACTTATTACGGTGGTTCCGGAATAGAATTTAATCGGGGAGCAATTACTGTGGATGATAACGGTATTATCTACATTTTAGGAACCACTGAAAGTGACAATATGGATTTGGAGCAAGTTACTGGAAGTTATTTCCAAGATGAATTAAACAATAACGGGCAAAATAACGACGACAACACTGATGCCTTTATTCTTACTTTTACTCCCGACCTACAACAATCCTGGACAACCTTTTTCGGTGGCTTTAATTATGTTGACCAGCCTTCTCAAGGAGATTTTGGATTGGCTGTTGAATCCTTCAAAGATGAATTTCTATTTATTTCGGGAAGCACCAGAAGTAAATTTACCGATAATGGGGGAGTGAATATTCCTTTAGCCAATCCAGGTAATGGAGCTTATTTTCAACCAAACCTCTCCGGAAATCTGGACGTTAGTTTCCATCAGGATGCATACATTGCGAAATTCTGCGTTCCAGATATTCTCATTGCAGAAAAGGAGGTGGAGATAGCATCAAACCTAATCGTTTTTCCGGTGCCTTCACACGATTATCTCTACATAGACCTGCCAGAAATTCCCGGCAATTTCCAACCTGTTCTGAGTGTTTGTGATGTACTTGGTAAAAAGGCGATGTTCCAAGAGATTCCAAATTCTTCCAAGGAAC
>SCUG01000730.1 GCA_004297645.1 Saprospiraceae bacterium
CCGCCGGGTTCAAAACCCGGCCACTCGAAAATACCAGCCCTTTTGAGGGGATAAAAGAAAAACGTTCCCGGCTTGTCATCGCAGTTTTCCCAAAACTTTCCCCCAACTTTGCGCCCCCAAAAAATTAAATGCTATTGTAAAACTGAGTCCCCTCCGAAAACTCAAAAATGAAACACAATAGGCACATAGTTCACATAGCGTGCTTCATGAAAATTTGAGAATCAAATTTTCATGAAACTATGTGTTCTATGTTTCTATGTGTTTTATAAAAAGCGTGTTTTCGGAGTGGACTCAAAACTGTAACTGTTCAGCCTCCCCCCCCCGGCCCCCTCCAAAGGAGGGGGTGACGCACGCCTCCCCCTCCTTTGGAGGGGGCCGGGGGGGGGGCTGAAACCGAAAAATTGCCTATAATCTGGCTGTTACTGAATAGATTGATAGGCGGCTGTATAGTTACGTAAAACTAACAACCCGGTAAACTTCATCAACCAATTTCAACCATTACCGCAACTTGGGTTCAAAATACAATAAACTCTATGGCTGACAACAAAATCATTTTTTCCATGTCGGGGGTGTCGAAGACCTACCCACCTCAAAAAAAAGTGCTGAAAAACATCTGGCTTTCCTTTTTCTATGGTGCCAAAATCGGCGTGCTCGGCCTCAACGGCAGTGGCAAATCCACCTTGCTGAAAATCATCGCCGGCCTCGACGAGAATTACGAGGGCAAAATAGAATTTGAAAAACAATTCAAAATCGGATACCTGCCGCAGGAGCCTGAGTTGGACGATGACAAAACCGTCCGGCAGATAGTGGAAGAGGGCATTGGCGAGCTGATGGATTACATGAACGAGTACAACGAGGTGAACGCCAAATTCGCCGAACCTATGAGCGACGACGAAATGAGCAAGCTCATTGAACGACAGGGCGAGCTGATGGATATCCTCGACCGCAACAACGCATGGGAGCTGGACCACAAACTAGATCGGGCGATGGATGCCCTGCGATGCCCGCCCGACGACGCCCTGATGAAAGTGCTTTCGGGTGGCGAACGCAGAAGGGTGGCGATGGCTCGCTTGCTGCTCTCCAATCCAGACATCCTTTTGCTCGACGAGCCGACCAACCACCTCGACGCCGAGAGCATTGACTGGCTGGAACAGTACCTCCAAAACTTCCCCGGCACCGTCATCGCCGTTACTCACGACCGCTATTTTCTCGACAATGTGGCCGGGTGGATTCTGGAACTCGACCGCGGTGAAGGCATCCCATGGGAAGGCAATTACAGCAGTTGGCTGGAGCAAAAAGCCACGCGCCTTGAGCAAGAGCAAATTGCCGGTGACAAGCGCCAAAAAACCCTGGAACGTGAGTTGGAGTGGATTCGCATGAGCCCGAAAGCGCGGCAGGCGAAAGGCAAAGCCCGGTTGAACGCCTACGACAAGCTGGCCGCCGAAGAGATGAAATCAAAAGAAGCGAAGCTGGAAATATCCATTCCGCCCGGCCCACGCCTCGGCGATGTGGTCATCCAGGTCGAAAACCTGAGCAAGGCTTTTGACGGCCGGGTATTGTTCGAGGGCCTTTCCTTTTCAGTACCTAAAAACAGCATCGTTGGTATCATCGGTCCGAACGGGGTTGGGAAAACCACCCTCTTCCGTATGCTGATGGATAAAGAGGCGCCAGACAGCGGCAGCATTACCCTCGGCGACACCGTCAAAATATCTTACGTGGACCAATCGCACGCCGCCATCCAAACCGAAAAAACGGTGTACGAAATCATTTCCGGCGGTCTCGACATCATCAAAGTGGGCAGCTACGAAATGAATGCCCGCGCTTATCTGGCGCGTTTCAACTTCACTGGTGCCGACCAGCAAAAAAAGGCGGGGGTGTTATCGGGCGGCGAGCTAAATCGCCTCCACCTCGCCATGACGCTCAAAGACGGCGGCAACGTGCTGCTGCTCGATGAGCCGACCAACGACATTGACGTGAATACCCTCCGTGCCCTCGAAGACGCCCTCGATACCTTCGCCGGTTGCGTGCTCGTCATCAGTCACGACCGCTGGTTCATAGACCGGTTGGCCACACACATCCTTTCTTTCGAGGACGACGGAGGGGTCGTATTTTTTGAAGGAAATTATTATGATTATGAAGCATCGAAGAAGGCGAAGATGGGAGATGTGACGCCGCACCGGCACCGCTTCAAAAACCTGCTAAAAGTGTAGTCCGTCAAGTGTACGAATACAAGAAAGCCCGTCAACCTTAGCAAAGGTTGGCGGGCTTCTTTGTCTAAGCACACCCCGTCCCCATCATTTTCCATCTTGCTTCGCAAAAACTTTTTTCAGCAAATCAGAAGTGCGGGCAGCAATATTGGTGCGGATATTAAGCTCCTCTTTTCCCACCATGCTGAACAAACCATTGAGCGCCTCAGTGGTGACATAATCGTCCAGGTCGGGGTTGGCCTGTTCCACGAAAGGAATTTTATTGTAAACATCCACAGCGTCTTTCCAGTATTTGCGGGCATTGAACTTGTCGAGCGATTCGACGATGACGGGGTTAAATTCCTGGTAAAGTGCTGCGTGTGTCGAGTGGTTTAGGTAGGTAGTGGCAGCGTTTTCCCCGCGCATGAGAATGTCCATCGCATCAGCGAAGGTCATTTGCCGGATGGCGCTCACGAAAATGGGTTTGGCTTTTTTGGCGGCGTCTTCCGCTCCGTGGTTCATCTTTTCCAGGATGGTTTCTTCCAAGTTAGTGAAGCCGGGCACATTGCGCAGCTTATCAGCCACCTTGCGGGCTTCTGGCGGCAGCAGAATTTTGTACGCACTTTTGTAATAGCCGTCTCTTTCCGACAGTAGCGCGGAGCCTTTGCCGATGCCAATTTCGAGGGCCTCTTTCAGCCCGCCGGATATTTCAGCGCTGGTGAGTTCGCCGGTGCCGACAGCTTCGAGGGCTTTTTGCAAAGCGGCGGGGTCGCAGGAAATGAATTGAAAGCAAAATATGGCGAGGAATAACTTTTTGAACATCATTGTGATTTTAGAAACGAGTGTGGATGGTATTGAAACGGGAATGGGTAGTGCAAGTCACCCTCCGGCGTGTTAACTTTTCAAAACAAGTTCTAAACCTGTTCTGGCAGCCCGGCTTCATTGCCGGCAAAATAGGCGAGGCACTCTTTGCAAAGACAATTGCCGCCGTAATGTGTTTTCAATTGCTCCAGGGTTTTTTTGTAAACCTTTGTGTCCATGCACCAGCAAGTATTATCGTTGTAACAAAGCAGGGGGCGGCTGCAACGGGCGCATCTTTTCGAAAAATTCCCATCTACCTCTACCCAGGCACTTTCCACCCGGCCGCCAAGGGGCGGGTTCAGTTTTTTCACTTTTACCGTCATCTCCTTGATGCTTTTGAACTGGTGTTTCAACCCCAGTGCAATGTGTTCCGCCACGGCTTCCAATAACTTGGAACTCTTGCGCATGGCAGCTTCGCAAATGAGATATACCGTTTCGTAATTAATGGTATTGTATAGGTCGTCTGTCACAGCAGCCTGCTCGACAACAGTGGTGATGTGCACATCCACCACATAATCGTTGCCGATGATTTGCTCCTCTTCGTAAAAACCATGATAAGCGTAGAAACGCATCCCTTCGAGAGCTATTATTGCCATTGTGTGCCGGATTAGTGATTTCTGTTACAATACGAGGATAGGTCAAAAGTAGAAAAAGTTTGATGCAAAATGCCTCTTTTCAAATAAGCCGTCTTTGCCGGGACGGTGGTTTGTCTGCCTCTGATTCCGTACATTTGCGCCGCAAAATGAACACCCTAACCGCAAAATAAAATGCCATGATGCAAAAGATTCCCAACGAGGCAAAACCCGCCACCCGAAAGGCACGGGAAGACCGCTTCCAATACCACGATTATTTCGGAGTGGATGAGTTGTTGAGCGAAGAACACCTCCTCGCCCGCCAAGCGGTACGTGACTGGGTGAAGGCCGAGGTGACACCTATCATTGAAGATTACGCCGAACGCGCTGCCTGCCCCACCCACTTGTTTAAAGGGTTGGCAGAAATAGGAGCCTTTGGGCCGAGCCTGCCCGCCAAATACGGCTGTGGCGGAATGGACGAAATAGCTTACGGCGTGATAATGCAGGAACTGGAGCGTGGCGACTCCGGTGTGCGCTCCATGGCTTCCGTGCAAGGCTCTCTCGTCATGTATCCCATTTACCGCTTTGGCTCTGAAGAGCAAAAAAAATACTATCTGCCAAAGCTGGCTTCTGGTGAACTAATCGGGTGTTTCGGCCTGACGGAACCCGACCACGGCTCCAACCCCAGCGGCATGCTCACCAACATCAAAGACGATGGCAACGCTTACATTCTCAACGGTGCCAAGATGTGGATTACCAATTCACCGCTGGCGGATATAGCCGTGGTGTGGGCCAAAGACGAAAGTGGAAAAATTCGCGGCCTTATCGTTGAAAAAGGGATGAAAGGGTTCTCCGCACCCGAAATTCACGGCAAGTGGTCGCTGAGGGCCTCCATCACCGGGGAGTTGATTTTTGAAGACGTGCGCGTGCCCAAGAAAAACTTGTTGCCGGAAGCAGCCGGTCTCAAAGGGCCGCTGTCCTGTTTATCAAAAGCCCGGTATGGCATTGCCTGGGGTGTCATTGGCGCTGCGCTCGATTGTTACGACACTGCATTGCGGTATTCTCAGGAGCGGATACAATTCGGCAAACCCATCGGCGCTTTTCAGCTCACGCAAAAGAAATTGGCCGAGATGATTACCGAAATCACCAAAGCTCAACTGATGGCCTGGCGGATGGGAACCCTCGCTAATAGCGGAAAAGTCACCCCTGAACAAATCAGTATGGCCAAACGCAACAATGTAAATATGGCACTTGTTGTCGCACGTGAGTCCCGGCAGATATTGGGCGGCATGGGCATCACGAATGAGTACCCCATCATGCGCCACATGATGAACCTTGAAACCGTGCTCACTTACGAAGGCACCCACGACATACACCTGCTCATCACAGGTCACGACATCACCGGCTTCAATGCTTTTTCATAAAATATTGGGCTGTTGGCAGGGCAGGTTCTCCCTTTAAATATGGCTTTCCTGCACTGCCATTGGTACCTTTTGTGCACCTCTAATTTATTTGAGTTCTTGTTCTTAAATCAGCATGGCGATAGCGAGTACCCGCAAACTAATCCGCCCGTCAAAAGCGTTAGAACCCTTTGAAAGTCTTTTGAATAAAAAATGCGAACAATGATACGTTCGACCATCTTCCTCCTTTTTGCTTTTCTTGTTTGGCAACCCGTTTTCACGCAGACTAAAGCGATTGTGCTGACGAACCCTTCGTTCGAAGGGGTGCCCACCGATGGCACCTTATTCGGGGTATTGCCGGCGGGGTGGTACGATTGTGGCTTTTCGGGAGAAACGGTGCCCGACATTCACCCCCAAGTTGGCGGGGGTGCGTTTCGCGTAAAAAAACCGCCCTATCACGGCAATACATATCTGGGGATGGTGGTCCGGGAAAATGATACCTGGGAGATGGTGACACAACGACTGGCTATGGCTCCGCTGGATGGCGGCAAATGTTACGAGTTTAGCATGTACCTCTCCAAATCGGAATTGTACGTCAGCCCCAGCAGGGTAGATGAACAAAAAGTAGTGAACTATACAAAGCCTGCAAAACTCCGCATTTGGGGAGGGTCGGAATATTGCAACCGGGACGAGTTGCTGGCCGAAAGCGATTTAATAAATAACACCGAGTGGCGGAAATACAATTTTAGATTTGAACCCAAGCGCACCCACACGCACTTGGTTTTCGAGGCTTTTTATCAGACCCCGACACTCATGCCCTACAATGGTAACATCCTGCTCGACAATTGCAGCGCCATCGTGCCCGTGCCCTGCGACGAGCCACCCGTAGTGGTTGGAGTTACAACGCCTCCGGCAACGCTTGGCCCTGGCAGCGCTACCCGGAATCCTCACGTCATCAATAAGCTCCCGAAACAACCTGCAAAACAAAAAATTCTAAAAGCCCTTGACCGGAGAACTCTGAGGAAAGGGCAGGTGATTCGGATAGATCAACTATTTTTTCATGCCGACAGCCCTGAACTGGTGGACTCTTCCTATCTCGTGCTGAATGAAATGCGTGACTTTTTGAAAGAAAACTCTGACGTAGTTATTGAAATTGGCGGCCACACCAACAGCAACCCTGAGGACGATTACTGTGACAGGCTCTCCACTGCCAGAGCCAAAGCGGTGGTTGACTATCTGGTTGGCAAAGGCATCCCACAAGAACAACTCACCTTCAAAGGATACGGCAAGCGCCGGCCGATAGCCCCTAACAACACGGTGGCAGGGCGCAAAAAAAACCAAAGGGTGGAAATAAAAGTATTGGACTTTAGCAGCTAAGTAACGACCAAAAAATAACCTCTCTCTTTAGCCGAAGGCTGGCAGAAATCGTGAACTTATTTTTTAACCGTTATTAAGTGAAACGGTAAAAACAAGATAGACCACCAACGCTTAGACCCCTTCACTAACCATTTTACTGCATCACTAATATCTCGACTAACTTCGCTTTTTATGAAAATCCGAATTTCCCTGCTTTTATCTATTTTCATCTTTTCATCGGCCCTGGTTTGGGGGCAGGACCAGCCCATTATGTTGACTAATCCTTCCTTTGAGGGCAAACCGGCACAAGGCGGAAACGACGGCAGGTTCAACCTCCCCGGATGGAGCAATTGCGGTGCCCCAAACGAAACACCTCCCGACATTCACCCCGTGGTGGGTGGCTCATTCCAAGTGGCTCAGACGCCACACGACGGCAACAGTTACCTCGGAATGGTGGTGCGCGACAACAACACCTGGGAAACCGTTTCCCAGCGGCTTGAGTCACCGATTGTCGCTGGTAAGTGCTATGATTTCAGTATTGATATTTCGCGCTCTGAAAATTATCTCAGCCCCTCCATCTCCGATTCTTCTTTGATTGTGCATTATTCCGTGCCTGCACGGCTGCGAATCTGGGGTGGCAATGGCTTGTGTGGCAAGGTGGAATTGCTCGGCGAAACCTCCGTAATACACCACACCCGCTGGCTGACATATCCTTTTAAATTCACTCCGGAGAAAACGCATAATTACATCGTGCTCGAAGCATACTACAATACGCCCAACTCCAACGGCAATATCTTGCTCGACAACGCGTCCCCCATTTTCCCGGTGACTTGCGAAGTGGAGAAACCTCAAGCCCCGGAAAAAAAGGAGAAAATATTGGGTGAGCTGGACCGGAAAAACCTCAAAAAGGGGCAAACTATCCGAATAGAGCAGTTGTACTTCAAGGCTGATAGTGCCAGCATTACCGAAGCTTCTTACCCCGTATTGCAAGAAATTTATGAATTCCTGGCATCAAACCCCGATGTGGTGGTAGAGATTGGCGGGCACACCAATAGCATTCCCTCTCATGATTATTGCGACCGGCTTTCCACGGCACGAGCCAAGGCTATTTCAGAATATTTAATCCAGGAAGGCATTCCCAAAGAACGCCTTCAATACAAAGGTTATGGAAAACGGGAACCTGTAGAAACCAATAAAACGGACGTTGGCCGCAAACGCAACCAGCGCGTGGAAATAAAGATTTTGGGGTTTGACGGGTAAGCCGGGACATGCAGCATATAGGCCTGGTACCCTCCCGATTCTTTTGGGCAGGTTTTTTTTACAAATGGGAAATCCCATCCCGTTTGGTCAGCGAAGACTCTTGCGTATTCTACTCCCAGTCGTGTCAATGCAATTCCAAAATCAATGGCGATTTTAGGGGAAGGTCAATGGCCCGGCTCATGTCGAAGGTCAACCCGGAAAGTGCGTCTTTGCCCGATGTTACCCCCTTTAGCATTTCCGCAAAGCGGTTGAGTTTAAGAGAATAGGGAGATTCATTTTTATTCAAAATGACCATCACCTTTTGTTGCTCATCGTAGCGGAAGTAAACGTACACCCCATCTTTTGGCTCGAAATGGGTCAGCTTCCCGGTTTGAACGGCGGAGGTATTCTTGCGCCATTGCAGCAGTTTTTTCAAAAAAATGGTGGCCTCCTTTTGTTGCGAAGTGAGGCCTTCTCCAGTGAAAGCATTTACCGTGTCTGCGGCCCAGCCACCGGGGAAGTCGCTGCGAATGATGCCGTGGTCGGTGGTGCCGGGATTTTTCATAAGTATTTCGGTGCCGTAATAAATTTGTGGGACGCCGCGGGTGGTGAGGATGAAAGTCAGGCCGAGCTTAAACAGGTTGAAATCTTCATTTACCTGCGTAAAAAAACGGCTCATGTCGTGGTTGTCGGGGAAGGTGACCAAGTTTTCAGGGTTGGGGTACACAAAATCCAACGCCAGCATTTCGTACAGGTTTATCCATCCTGCTTTCCATTCTTCCTTTGCATTTAGTGCTTTTGCTAATTGCATCTCCACTGGAAAATCCATCACGCCCGGCAAATAAGAAGTGTAGCCATTGGGGTTGTTTTTGCCGCGCTGCCAATACGCCACGATGGCCGGATTTTCAAACCACTCTTCTCCCACCACATTGAAATAGGGGTATTCCTCCATTATCCGGCGGGTCCATTCGGTCATGTAGTGTATGTCGGGGTAAGGGTAGGTATCCATTCGTATGCCGGCCAGGCCGAGGTACTCTATCCACCAGATGGCGTTTTGGGTGAGGTAGTTGGCCAACAGTTCGTTGCGCTGATTGAGGTCGGGCATGGTGGGTACAAACCACCCATCGGAAAGAATTTTCTTGTCGTATTCCGAGGCATAGGGGTCTTGCAGCAGGGTCTTCCGGTGGTTGGTCTGCGTGTAGGTGTCCCAGGAATTTATCCAATCGGATGCGGGCAGGTCTTTCATCCACCAATGCTCCAGCCCGCAGTGGTTGACTATCATGTCCATGATGAGTTTTACATCATTGGCTTTGGCCTCTTGCGCCAGTTGGCGATAGGAGTCATTGGTGCCGAAGCGGGGGTCCACTTTGTAAAAATCGGTAGTGGAATACCCGTGATAGGAATACTCCGCCATGTTGTTTTCCAAAACCGGATTGAGCCAGATGGCGGTGAATCCGAGTCTGGCGATGTAGTCGAGATGTTGGCGTATGCCTTCGATATCGCCACCGTGGCGGCCGCCCTTGAATGAGCGGTTGGGTTTTTCTTTCATGCCGGCCACTTCGTCGTTGGAAGAGTCGCCGTTGGCGAAACGGTCGGGAGTGATGAGGTAAAGTACATCGGCGTTGTTAAACCCCTCCCGTTGGGCGGAGCCAGCTTCCCGCTGCCATAATTCCCAAGTGTGCGACTCGACTAATTTCTTGTCTTTAAAAAAATCTATCTGCACTTTTCCGGGTTTTGCTGCTTCGTCAATCACCAGATCCACGAAAAGGTAGTTTGGGTTTTCCACTTTTATTACCCGTTCGATGCGGAGGCCATCGTAATTCACCGAGGGGTTGAAGTCACCGATGTTGTTGCCATACATCAATAACTCGACGGAGTTATTTTTCATCTCCGTCCACCAGTTGGGTGGCTCTATGCGGGAGATTCTTTGCTGACCAGATGTGGTGAGGCAGAAGATGGTGTTTAAAAAAAGAACCACAAAAAGGCTGTGCTTAATCATGGAAAGTATTTTTTTATGAAGCACAAAAATAAGGAGTAGGCTGCAAGCAGGAGAACAAACCGGCCAACCTTGTCAGTATTCCTTAAGTTTGCCAATTCAAAATAAAACTCATGGCTACTTCCATCATTTCATACAACGTCAACGGCATCCGGGCGGCGGCAAAAAAAGGATTTTTCGACTGGATGGCGGCGGGCGGTTACGACATCGTTTGCGTTCAGGAAATCAAAGCCACCCCCGAGCAGATGGACGTGGCACCTCTTGAAGACCTCGGCTACTATCACCATTGGCACCCGGCAGAGAAAAAAGGGTATAGCGGGGTGGCTACTTTTTCAAAAAAACAACCCGGCTTAGTGGTGGCAGGCTGTGGCATGGAAAAGTACGACAGGGAGGGCCGCATTCTGCGCACCGATTTTGGGGATGTCACCATTCTGAATTGTTATTTTCCTTCCGGCACTTCGGGCGATGAGCGGCAGGCTTTTAAGTATGGCTTCCTCGACGACTTTTACGGCTGGGTGGGTGAGTTGCGAAAAGAACGGCCAAAACTCATCGTCGTTGGCGACTACAACATTGCCCACACCGAACTGGATATTCACAACCCACAGGGCAACAAAAACAATTCGGGCTTCCTGCCTGAAGAGCGGGCGTGGATGACCAAGTGGTTCAGCAATGGTTTTTCAGATGCCTTCCGGTGCGTCCATCCGAAAAAAGAAGAGTACAGTTGGTGGAGCTTTCGCTTTAATGCAAGAGCCAATAACAAGGGGTGGCGGATAGACTACCAGTCGGTCACCAATAACCTGGCGGATAAAGTGTTGGATGTTCGCCATGTGAACGAGGTGGTTCATTCCGACCACTGTGCGGTGTGGATGAATATTGACCTGTAAAAAAAGCCCCGGCAGAAGTTCTGCCGGGGCTTTTTGCTGGTACTCAAAGCCGCTCATTTATTATTTATTTTTTCAATCAAAGCCTCCGTGGAAGAGTAATCTTCTCCGCTTTGCTGGGCCAGCGAAATGGCCTTCTTCGCAGCTTTCAGGGCTTTCTTCTTTTTGCCCAGTTTGAAATAGAGCGAAGCGAGGGTATCGTTGTTGAAATAGTTGTCGTCCAGGCCGATGGATTTTTTAGCCCAATTGATGGCGAGCTTTGTGTTCTTTTTCCCGTCCACCATTTCGTTGAAAACCCAAGCTATTTCATTCAATTCTTCCCAATTTTTGGAGGGGAATTTCTCGTGATATGCCGCTGCTGCCGGGGCAAAGTTTTTCCAGTCCTCCTTTTGTGCAAAGATTCCCATGCGCAGCCGTGCCGACATTTCGGCGGCTTCACCGGGATACACCTTTTTGTAAAGCAGGTCGATTTTTTTCAAATCCTCATCTGTCGAAATAGAATTTAGTTGGCTCTGCACAATCTGGTCTATTTTCCCTGCGACGCTCTGCTCTCCAAATTGTGCTTCAAAAGCCGGCCGGTTTTGGAAAAAGTAATCGAACATTTTCGAGTGAGGGTCTTCCGTCAGCCGGAAAATGAACTCCATGTTTTTTTCCGCGCTCCAGTCTTCTTGCGTGGCGAGGTACTCTTCGGCCTGCCCAGTGTAGCTACTGTCCATGGCGCCGTATTTAGCCAAAGCGTATTTATAGAGCAGTTCAGGAGAGCGGTCACCACTGTTGTAGCGGGCTTTTATGCCGCCGAAGTTTTGTTCGGGGTCGAGCGCCGTTTCGCCAAGTTCTAAAAATAAATCGGTGGAATGATACCCCACGGCCTGATGCACGACTTCGCCCGTCTTATCAATAAATAAAAGTGTGGGATAGGCCATGACCTTGTACTTTTCGCGCAAGCCGGTACCCTCTCCTTTTTCCATATCCATTTTTACATTGATAAAATTGGCGTTGAAAAAATCGCCGGCTTCTTTTTGAGAGAACACATCCCTCGTCATCATTTTACATGGGCCGCACCACTCGGTATAGGCATCCATAAAAATGAGTTTGCTTTCTTTTTCGGCTCTTGCCAGCAGTTCACTCCAGGTGCCATTGGAAAAATCAACACCTCCCTGGCCGAACGAATTGCTGCCCATCAGGAGGATAAAAGCGGAGAGAATGAGTAATTTTTTCATGATGTTTGAGATGGAGGTTTTGGTGAGGGTACCACGTCTGTCACCCTTCAATCATTTTGATGAGCATTTCGACTGAGTGAGTTGCGCTGGAGTCTTCTGCTTTTGAAAGTTCCTGGCATTTGTGAGCTGCATCGAGTGCGTCTTTCTTTTTTCCGTTTTGGAGCAAGACCCTGGCATATAGGTAGTAATCGTCGAAACTACCTCTTTGATGGGCGGCCTCTTTGGCATATTTTTCAGCTTGTTTCATACACTTTTCATCGCTGGAAAAATTGTTGAGTATTTCTTCTGCCAAATGAACCATATCGCCGGGATTGCCATTTGCCACTTTTCTTACATAATCATCGCAGGCCTTTGCGTAATTCTTCGTGTCTTTCATTGCTTTGAAATAGGCCATGTCCGATTCGATGGCAAAGCGGTCTGATAGTTCGGGGTAGTGCTGCTTCATTTTTTCTTTGGCTTCTTGCAGTAGCTCGGTGTTTTTAAAGTCTATGGCTTTTTGCACGGTGTTTTCGCAGGCCAGTTTTATGTGGTCTCTGAGTGATTGCAGGCCCTCCAGCACGCCTATTTCTTTTTGGTATTTTATGAGCAACTCGAAAATGCGAGAGTCGGCCTCCACCGCAGCTTCGAGAATGAATCGCAGGTTGAATTCCGTGGTCAGGTCTTTCTGTGAGCGCAGGTATTCGTTGGAAATGCCAAGGCTCGATTTGTTCGACTTGTTGAGCGCCTTGACATAATTAAAAATGAATTCGGGTTCCCTTTTTCCTTTTTCGTACCCGGCGGCGTATTCCCGGCTGTAATCCACCTTGTCTAAGGCTTTATCACCTAAGCTAATCAGCCCTTTAACATCCTGTGCTCCTACAGCCTGGTGTATGACTTCTCCGTTTTCATCAATAAAATATAAAGTCGGGAAGGCTGTCACGGGGTATTTCTGGCGGAATTTCACTCCCTCGCTCTCTTCGGCATCAATTTTCACATTGATGAAATTTTTGTTGAAATAATCACCTGCCTCCGCATTTTTAAAGGTGGTGGCAGCCATTCGCTTGCAGGGGCCGCACCATTTTGCATAGGCATCTACAAACAAAGGCTTGCCCTGGCTTTTTGACAGATCGAGCGCCTCGTCCCAGGTGCCGTGGAAAAATTCGATACCTTGGGCCACCACAGCAGTTCCGGTCATAAAGGTCAGGAAAAGGGAAAATAACAGTTTCATATCAGCAAATTGTTTTGAAAAGGCACGCTCCAGAGTAAAGGTTTTACAACCAGAAATGTTTTGTGCAGGCTTTTGTGGCCGCTCATGCAGCCCGCCTCACTTCTCATTCTTTTCTTTAAACTCTTTTATCAAATCGTCAGGATTTTTTCGCACTACTGCAAGCAGTTGTTTTACCTGCCCGGCTAAAGGATTGGCCGGAAATTGTTGAAGAAATTCACGGTAATACTTCGTGGCCATCGCTGTGTCCCGCAGGTCGCTGTCGAAAGTGAATCCTTGCAGAAACAGCGCCATAGGCGCTTTTTCGTAAGACGGATGATTGCGCCAAACATTGTCCCACAGCTCGACGGATTTGCCGAAACGCCCCAGGCCTCTTGCCACATCGGCGGCTTTAAAAAGTAACGCCGGGGTGAGCGAATCTTGCGGGAATTCTTTCGCAAAAAGCTCGCTTTGTTTTACCAATTGCAATGCCACATCTTCATTTTTTGTGGCGTCTTTGGTTTTGAGCAACTCCGTTTCTAAGCTTGCAATTTCCTTGGTGAGTTTATTCTTACTGACTGTGCTGCCTGACTGGCAGGCTACCGTGGAGGCAAGAAAAAGCAAAAGGACAATTTTTTCCATAGCAGTTTTATTTGAGCAAAATTACCAAGAAGAAGCGGGGAGCACAATGCGGTTTTGCTGCTCGAAAGTTAGTCAAGCGAAAGTCAGGGGTTTGCGGCGAGGGTGTCCAAAGCCGGGCGTTCGACGGGCGAGGGTTCAGGAACGGCGACGCACAAAGCTTCCAAGTCAGCAAGGTTGCCCTTGAATACGTTGAAATCGACGTCACCGGCAATGCCAGCAATATGGCCAGTGTTGCCGTATTGCCAAAAATGCCAGTCGTTTCCCAATGCAAGGTGGGGCTTCCACCAGGAGCTGTACCTGGCAATCCAGATGGGATAATTCTTAAAATCCCTGCACAGGTATTTGTTGAAAAACTTTTGATTGGAGTATATGATGGGTTTCACTTCGTACACAGATTCGACGATGTGAATCCATATCTTGACGCTGAGAAGAAGGGCATCCGGGGTTACGCCATCCGTTACTTCCACGTCGAGAACGGGAGCGAGGTCACCATGCGTGAACTCCACTGTGCTGATGAAATTTTCGGCCTGCAAAAGCGGAGAAATAGAGGGCCGGAAGAAATGATAGGCCCCTCTTTTTATGCCCACGCGTTTTATCTCTTCCCAATTTTTGCAATACAGTGAATCGCCGAAACTTTCCCCTTCCGAAGCTTTTACAAAAGCAAAGTTTACCCCTTGATTGGCAACGGCTTTCCAATCTATGTCTTTCTGGTAATGCGATATATCAATGCCATGCACCTCATAACCGTCCTTTCGGATGGTAGGCTCACTGCACGAATAGCACAATGCCAATATACTGAGTACAACGAAGTGACGATTCATAATCAGGCTTCTCAAAAATGAACGCTGCCGGGCACAGCGCAAGTACGGAAGAAAAATTATTCTTTGCAACGAACCAAGCAGAACCTTGTATTTTTTTACCCTTTGCCGGGGCATTTCACTACTCATACAAGGAGGAGGCTGAGACAGCAGGCGTTGTGAAGTTGTGCTATCTTTCACACTGGCCGGAATGCCAGGGTTTGGAAGCAAAGAACCTAATATTGCGGCGGGCTGCGCTGAACTTGGGGCAACTCGGGAAATTCCTGAAACATTGGTATCGCAGCTTGCGATGCCACTTCATGGAACCCCCAAATTCACAATATTTGGCAAACTAAATTCTATCAATATGACTGCCACATCGGAAACGAGAAAACTCAGCATTGTCGAATACTTCGCTGTACCGAAGATGAAAGCATACTCGTGCAAATCGAAAACCTGCTCAAACCAAAGGTTGGCTTTTGGGGCGAGCTTTCCGAGAAGGATAATGCCGCAATACTTCAAAGCGAAGCGGACTTGAATGCCGGGAAACGAATTGCTTTTTCTGATTTTCTTGCCCAACGCCGCCAGCTGACATGAGGGTAATTTTGTAAAATCTTCAACCCATTTACGATGACACTTGTCCTGAGTTTTTCTGACAATACCAACCTCCAACAACTCAAACAACTTGCAGAGTGGTTGAAAGGCACAGGGTTGGTAAAATCCTTCAAAATAGCACCAGCCGCACCAGAAGAACCAAAAAGCAAATGCATTCCAAATTGACCTTATCAGCCATGTAGCCGAGCAACTTTCCTCCTTTCCCGATAGCGCTCCACCCTGTCATTTCCCTAAATTAGCTGCGGCTGGCTGCCGATGCCTGATTTACAAAAAGAAGTACATCGTTGTGTATAAAACCGAGCCGGGCTTGGTGCGGATTTTTGGCGTAGCGGGCGCTCATCGCAATCCGAGGATTTTTGAGGGGTTGGTTTGAGGGTTTGCATTTCCCCACAGCCAGAATGATTGGGTTTGGAGGGAAAGGGTGTTGTTTTGCGGCGACGCCAAGGTATAGCAAAATGCGACACCACCATTTCAACATTGCTCGTAAAACATTACTTTTGAAACAAAATATAAGCC
>SCUG01000731.1 GCA_004297645.1 Saprospiraceae bacterium
TAGATACTACACTAACACTTGACATTGTGTGCCCCGGCGCCGCCTCCGGCGGCGCCGGGGGGAGGGGATATTGGGGGCTTCGCCCCCAAACCCCTAAGCCAGCGAAGCCAGCGCCAAATAACCGGGATGGACAAAACCTAACGCTCGACAGTATAATCCTACCAAAAATGCCCGGTTCCTTCGAGCGGCAGGGTTCAAAACCCTGCCGCTCGAAGAACTACCATAATTTTTTGAACGGATACCATATTTTTGTAAAAACCGGAAGGTGGCAAACAGGCATAAATCGGGGTGGAATGAGTACCTTTCCCACCAAAATCATCAGCCATGAAAATACCTTCCCCTACTTTTCTCATTCAATCTTTTCTCGGCGTGATGCGCCGGTTTCCTTTCGTTATGATAGCTGCCGCCGCAGGGGTCTTCGCCGCCATGACTCTCATCCACCATATGTCAGGTGGCCCTGACCAAGCCTATTTCAGAATCTTGCTCACCGCTGCCCTCGGCCTGCCACTATTTCTCTCCGCCCAAATCGTGGTAGAGAAGTGGAAACTGAGCCGGTTTTGGCAGTGGGTGCCGCCGTTGGTGGTAGCCGTGCTATTAGCCGGGTTTTACATGATGTTGAGCCAAGATGGTATCCTCGACGACGAAGGCATTATTATCCGCTTCATGGGTCTCAACCTCGTGGCCCATCTCATGGTGGCATTTCTGCCCTGGCTCGACAACACGCCCGTGGCCGGTTTTTGGGAGTACAATAAGCGGCTGTTCGGCACTTTCGTCATGGGCGCATTATACAGCCTTGTGATTTACGCCGGGCTGAGTGTGGCCATCCTCGCCATAGATAACCTATTCAATGTGGATATCAATGAAGAAATTTACGGGCAACTGTTCGTTTTCATCGCCGGCATTTTCAATACCAGCTTTTTTCTGGCAAACTATCCTGCGCAATTTTCTGACATGGCAGAGGCGGGGAACAGCTACGATGTGGTGATAAAAAACCTGACGAAGTTCATCCTCATCCCCATCGTGTGCATCTACTTTCTGATTTTGTACGCCTATTCGGTAAAAATATTGGTGGAGTGGGAACTCCCGAAAGGGTGGGTATCGTCGCTGGTGCTGGGGTTTTCGGTGGCGGGTGTGTTCACTTATTTACTCAATTATTTGCTGCCAAAATTGGATGATAGCGTGGTAGTGAGTACCTATCGCCGGTGGTTTTTCTACGTATTGCTGCCCATGGTCGTGCTGCTGTTCGTGGGCATCGGGCGGCGGATAGGCGATTATGGCATTACCGAGGAGCGCTATTTCGTGGCAACCGCCGGCGTATGGCTGTTGCTGCTCAGCCTGTATTTTATTTTTTCAAAAAAAGACAACATCAAATTCATTCCCATCAGTTTAGCCGTGTTTGCGCTGCTGTCTGTCGTGGGGCCGTTCAACGCGTTCCGGGTATCGGGCAACAGCCAGTTGAAACGCCTGACCACCATGCTGGAAAAACACGGTATGCTCAAAGACGGAATCATCGTGGCGGCGAAAGATACACTGCCACAAGCCGGGGTGGACAGCATCCGCTCTGTTTTTTCGTTTATGCGCACCAGAGGGCATTTTCAGAGGTTACAACCCCTGATGGCTAATCCACCTTCGTCTTTGTACCCCAGCCAGGAGGATATGGACCTTCTGCTCAGTGGTCTTGGACTTTCGCCTTCGCATGGCAAAAGTGGGTTTTGCAGTTTTAATTTTCCCGGAATGGAAAATATCAAAATCGCTGGCTTCGACCGGTTTTGGAAAATCAGCCCCTTCACTGACATGCGTACCTATGGCAACTACACGGGCTGGAAGATTTCAAAAGATGGCACTGGGTTGGAGTTTGTGGAAAATGGGGCGCCGGGCGACTATTTCAACTTGCAGCCCTACCTGCGGAGCCTGGAAGAAAAATACAGTTGCAACCCGGATGGGCCGGTAGATTCTGGAGATGCCGTCTTCGAGGCAAAGGGAGAAAAGTTAGCTGTGCGGATTGTTTTTGAAAATATTTACTTAGCACAGAAAGAGAAACTGGAATTGCAAAACCTGAGCGGGTTGGTATTTTTAAAAGAAGAATGAGCATCCTGCCCGTCGCAAGATGCAACAGGCTGGACGGAAGTATCAGTGCAGGTCACAATCAGCAATATCCGATGTCGCTGTAGCCATCCCAAAATAATTCGTTGGGTTGTGTAGCCTCTCCCTGGCGGGCGGGCGCTTTGGCCTGGCGCTTTTCCTTTTTGTCTTCTACTTTTCTTGGTGGAGCCTGGAGTTTCTCCGGCTGCTCCTTTTTGATGGACGTTTTTAGCTTCTTCATGGGTAGAGAAAATTTGGCTCTTGGGCAATTCTGTGAATGGGGAGCCAGTATCAAAGAATTGCCGTTTCATAAATTGAAATTCCAACAGGAGTTTTTCGCGAGATGTTCACCTGTTTTCAGGATATTTTTCAGTTTTTTACAACCAAATTTCCCGCCAGATAAAACCTGTCATCTCAAACCCTGAATTTTATGAAAATCGCACTCATCGCCCACGACGGGAAAAAGGCCGAAATGGTTGCCTTTGTCTTGCATAATAAACCGCTGCTCGAAAAGGCCTCGCTCGTTGCCACCGGTACCACAGGCATGCACATTCAGCAGGCCGGCATTCAGGTGAAGTGCCTGATGTCAGGCCCCAAAGGTGGCGATGCCCAAATCGGTGCACTTGTGGCCACCGGCCAATTAGACCTCGTCGTTTTTTTTCGCGACCCCCTCGGCAAACACCCCCATGAGCCGGACGTGCAAATGCTCATGCGGCTTTGCGACGTGCATAACATCCCGCTGGCCACCAACCCGGCTTCCGCCAAGATGATGCTCATTGGCTTTATTCAAGTACATGGCGTGGGATGAGGGAGCGCACGCGGTTTAGGAGGTTTGGTTTTAAACCTTCTAAACCTCCTCGACCTCAATTGCTTTCAAGCCTTGGCCCGTGAATGGTCCACTCCCTTCCTACCTCAACAAATCCAGCTTTCGCAAAAACATCAGCATCGCACGGGCATCTGCCCTTTTCGCCTTTTCCGCCGGCCAATGGTGGGCTGTTCGCAGCAGCCACCGTGCTGCCTCTTCCACGCCGGTGAATGGGTAAAAATGGTCGCGGGCATAGTGCACAAATTTCATCAGCATGAAGGCGTCGAACCAGCGGTAGAATCGCTTCATGAATGCCTCGCTGGAAGAGGTGTTCCCGTGAATTTCCTGCCACTTTTCCCCAAATTGATTTTCTTCCAAAAATGCCTGGATGCTCTCCGGCAGCCCGGCGAGTAAACCCTTCGATGGCGCCGTGCCGTAAATGTCGCGTTGCAAAAACAGCCGCAAATCCTCGAAAATGCGTGGGTGGTAGGTAAGGCAGGTGCCGCCGGGTTTCAGCATTTCGCCGACCGCTTTACCCGTGCCGAAAGGCACCCGGTGCGAGGGCCGCGGCGAGGGGATGACTTTTGTGCTCGTAATTTCCGAGTAATGACCGAGCGGGATAAACTTGTGCAGAAAATAGAAATCCTCGCCTGCCTGCCGCCGGTTCATGCCGCCCTGTTTTTGGTACGCTTCGCAACGTACCGCCATGCCCGAGCCGATGGTTTGCCACGCATGCGGAAACCCCGACCAGCGTTGAGCCTGTACATAATACCTGAGGTGTAGTTCGTACCGGGTGATGGCTTCGTAAACGGCGGTGTCGAAATCGAAACCCACCAGCGGATGCTCGAAAAAAATGCCGCATGCCTGCGCCTTCGGGTGCTCCGCAAAATGGCGTTCAATGGCTTGCAGGTAGTTTTTTTCGCACTGGCTGTCGGCGTCGAAACAGGCGATGATGCCGCTGGGGTTCTCCGCTTTTTCAAAACGGTAGCAGGCTTCGTCCATGCCTATTTTGCGTGCCAGGCCCACCCCGGAGTATTTTTCCGGCAAGCCGCTTTTGTATAAAATGTGAAAACGCAGATGAGGCAGGCTGTTAATCTGCACCCAGCGGCAGGCCTGCTCAAAAGTCAGGTGGTTGCTGGATTTTATGGTGGCTGTTGCCTTCTCCCCGTCGTTGATGAGCACGATGACTTCCACGTCGCAGCACGGCCGGTCACAGCGTTGAAGCGCCATGAGGCTGAGCAGCAAAAACTCCTCGTCGTAGCAGGGGATGACCACCACGATGCCCAGCAATGGCGAGGGCTTGCCGCTGATAAGCGGCGGAAAAAGAGTCCGTTCCTGAAGGTAAGTTGTCATCTTTTGTGGGCGCTAATTTTTACCAAGTATCCGAATTTACTTATCTCGCAGCATGAATTCTTTCGGAGCACCGGCGCAGCATTGTACCCCTGCTCCGTCGAAACGTAAAATTTAGGCAATCATGTACTTTGAAAATAAAACCGTTTGGATAACCGGCGCTTCATCGGGCATTGGCGAAGCGCTGGCGTACGAATTTGCCCGGCAGGGCGCAAACTTAGTCCTTTCCGGGCGCAACATGGAAGCCCTGCAACGGGTGGCGCAGGGGTGCGCAGGCGCAAAGGTTTTCATTCAGCCACTCGACTTGAGTGTGCATGGCGACCTGCCCGGCATCACGAAAACGGTGTTGGAGAAAACTGGTGGCGTGGACGTACTGGTGAACAACGCCGGGCTTTCGCAGCGGTCGCTCGCCAAAGACACGACGTTCGAGGTGGATAAAAAGCTCGTGCAGGTGAACCTGCTCGGCACCATCGCGCTGAGCAAGGCCATTCTTCCGCATTTCTTGGGGAAAAAGGCGGGCCATTACATCGTCATCACCAGCCTGATGGGGAAGTTCGGAGCGCCGATGCGGTCGGGTTACGCTGCGGCCAAACACGGGCTTCATGGTTTTTTCGATGCCCTTCGGGCCGAGCTGTGGCAGGAAAATGTGAAGGTCACGCTGATTTGCCCCGGCTTTGTGCAGACCAACATTAGTGTAAATGCACTTACAGGCGAGGGTGTTTCGCAGGGCACCATGGACGCAGCTACAAGCAAGGGCATGCGGCCGGAGGTTTTAGCCAGAAAAATTCTGAATGTGGCCAGGCAGGGCAGGGAAGAGGCCTGCTTCGGAGGCAAAGAAGTGCTCGGCGTTTATCTGAAAAGATTTTTTCCACGGCTCCTATCGAAAATCATCAGAAAGGCGAAGGTGACGTGAGCAATTATCACTGAGCCGGTTTCGTGAAAACCTCATCCCTGCCTTCTGCCGGTCTTTTGAAAATAGCACCCCGCCCGTGCGGGAAGTGGGCAAATCTAAGTGTTGCTTCCAGGCTTTCCAATCCCCTGAAGGGATTGAAACCTCCCTCAATCCTGTAACCCCCATACCCAGCAACCGTCCATGTCAAAGTAGCCTACTTTGTTGCCCTGCTCCACGCGGAATAGGCCTTCGCCAGCGTAGCTGATGTATTCGTAATCGGGCCGAACGATGAGTTCGCCCAGGAGGTTGGTCAGGCCATTGAATCCTTTGATGCGCACTTTGGCGAGGCCGTTTTCAAATTGCCCGATTTTGTCGTATTTGGGCGGGATGATTTCGATGCCTTGCTGGTTGATGATGGCCCAGCGGCCGTCCACCTGCACCACGGCGACGCCGTGGCGGAACTGGCTGGCTTTTTCATAAAAACCATCGTAAAACCGGGCCTGCTCGGTGATGTAGTAAAACTGGTAGTGCTCGTCGCAGACGAGGCCCCGGCCGTCGTTGAAATCGAGCAGCCGGTTGATGCCAGGCTCGATGATAAGTTTGCCTGTTGCATCAATGAGGCCGGCCTGCTGGCCACCTTTGAATACGATGGCTTTGCCGTCGCGGAAATCCATGCAGCGGGAATATTCCGGCTCGACGGCCCACGCTCCGGTGGTGTCTATAAACCCACACCGGCCTTCAGAATACACCGCTGCCTTGCCCTCTGAAAAGTCGCTGACTTTTTGGAATACAGTGGGGATGACCAGCTTGCCGGTAGTGTCGAGGAAGCCGAAGCCATCGTGGTATTGCACCTGTGCAAAGCCTTCTCTGAATGGCAATATTTTACGGAATGCCTGAGAAGTTATAATCTGACCTTTTTGGTTTACCAAGCCATATTTCATGGGGTTGCCACCGAGAGCAGCCACGGCGAGTCCATGCTCGTCGAAGGGCGTCACCGATGCGAATTTCGGCTTCACGATGTAATTGCCGGAGGCATTGATAAAACCTGTGCGGAAAAAATCGCCCGCCATGTCTTCCACCTGCGCCACGCCTCGGTCGAATTCGTGGGCGCGGGGAAACTGCGGTGCAATGACCCAGGCTCCATCCCTGCCGATGTAGCCATAATGAGGCCCGTCTTTTTTTGCGGGGGCGAGGCCGTTGTTGAAATTGCCTGCTTTGGAAAACACGAAGTCCAACTCCACGTCGCCATTTTTGTCAATGTATCCCCATTTGCTGCCGAGGCGAGCGGCGGCGACG
>SCUG01000732.1 GCA_004297645.1 Saprospiraceae bacterium
GAGCTTGACATCAACCACACTTTATTGGTTGGTCCCCAAAAATCTTAAACCCGCCAAATGACAACCTTTAAATCTACTGACAAAGAGATTGTGCGTTTTGGCTAAAGTCGAGCTAAGTCATCGCTAAAAAATTGTGACCAAATTCTTCAACGCTGATGCACAGAAACACAGAGTTGAGTTTGGTTCTCTGTGCCTCCGTGTCTCTGTGTCTCTGTGTCTCTGTGTTGAAATAAAAAATTGTCAAGCTAATTCCAGAGTTGACTTATGATACAGCCTCAAAAAGAACATCTTATTTTGAACATGTTACTTAGTTACCAGGAATTATTGGTATCTCCTCACGAATGGGGGGGGGAGAATACGAAAGGTAGGGTTTGTCACCAGCTTATCCATCAGATTATGTCACCTCTGCCAAGAACCGGAATCGTGCATCCCAATCATTCAAACGCCACCTTCACCAACTCAGCTTGTTGTTGTTCGTGGCGTTTTTTGAAGCCGGTGGCGGGTGACGAAGCTGCCGGCCGCGATACCAATTCCAATTGCTTCTTATTGAAAAGCTGAAACAAGAGGTAGGTCCAGGCGCCCATATTGGCAGGCTCTTCCTGTACCCAGCGGAACTTGGCTCTGCCGTATTTGCTGAAAAGCGCGTCCAATTGTTTTTGCGGCAGCGGATAAAGCTGTTCGAGGCGCACGAGGGCCACGTCCTGCCGGTTGTCTTGCTGCTGTTTTTCCAGCAGGTCGAAATATACCTTGCCGGTGCACATAATCACCAGCTTAACTTTTGAGGCTTGGGAGTTCGGGTCGTCAATGATTTCACGGAAGCGGGTGCCGGTGGCAAACTCACTGAGGTGCGAAATAAAACCCGGATGGCGCAGGCCACTCTTGGGAGTCATCAGAATCAGGGGCTTGCGAAAATCCCGGACGAGTTGGCGCCGCAAAAGATGAAACAGGTTGGCCGGGTTAGTCACGTTGGCAACCGTCACATTATAAAGGGCGCAGCTCTGTAGGAATCGCTCGACCCGGCCGCTGGAGTGCTCCGGGCCTTGCCCTTCGTAACCGTGCGGCAAGAACAGGCAAAGGCCACTCATGCGTTGCCATTTTTGCTCGGCGGCCATCAGAAACTGGTCAATGATGACTTGGGTACCGTTGGCGAAATCGCCGAACTGCGCCTCCCAGATGACGAGGGCATCGGGGCGGGCCAGCGAGTAGCCGTATTCGAAGCCCAACACGCCATATTCCGAAAGCAGAGAGTTGTAAATGCGGAACTGTCCCTGCCCCTTTTGAATGCCCGACAGGCGGTTGTATTCCTCCTCGTTTTTCTCGTCGTAAAGCACGGCATGACGGTGGGAGAAAGTGCCGCGGCGCACATCCTGGCCGCTCAGCCGCACGTCGTTTCCGTCGAGCAGTATGGTGCCATAGGCCAGCAGCTCGCCGAGGCCCCAGTCGAGTTTGTCTTCTGTCAAGAGTTTTTCAGAGGATTTCAGCAGCCTCCTGATTTTGTTCACCGGCTTGAACCCTTCGGGAATGGTATGCAGGTGTTTCAGTATTTTCTGGATAACCTTGGGTTCGCAGCCTGTCTCCGGTGAAAGCTCATAGTCTTCGGGGGTAGTAACCTTGCGCAAGGCTCGCCAGGCCTGCTCGCTTTCCTGGTAATCGTAAGGCAACTTGTGCTGTTTTACATTGTCCAACCGGGCTTGTAGATTTTCCCAAAATCCCTTCTCCATTTGTTCGGCCAATTCTTTATGCACATCCCCACGTGCTATCAGCCGCTGGCTGTAAATTTCCCGTGGGTCGGGGTGTTTGCTGATGAGGTCGTATAAAATGGGTTGGGTGAATTTGGGGTCATCGCCTTCGTTGTGGCCGTGTTTGCGGTAGCAAACCATATCTATGAAAACGTCGCTGTTGAAAAACTGACGGTATTCCACGGCGAGCTTGCAGGCGAAAACCACGGCTTCGGGGTCGTCACCATTCACGTGGATGACGGGAGCCTGCACCACGCTGGCCACCGAGGTGCAATAGGTAGAGGAGCGGGCGTCTTCCCAATCGGTGGTGAAGCCTATCTGGTTGTTGATGGTAAAGTGAATGGTGCCGCCGGTGTAATAGCCTTCCAACTGGCTCATCTGTAAGCCTTCGTACACGATGCCTTGTCCGGCGATGGAGGCATCGCCGTGAATGAGAATGGGCAAAATGCGGTCGTAGTCGCTGTTGTAGAGCACGTCTGCCTTGGCACGGGCAAAACCCTCTACCACGGGGTTCACGGCTTCGAGGTGGGAAGGGTTGGGCGTCAGTTTGAGGTACACCTGTTTGCCGTGAGCAGTATTCACCATAGATGAAAAGCCCAGGTGGTATTTCACGTCGCCGTCGCCGAAGCTCTGGTCTTCAGGCATGTCGCCCTCGAATTCTGAAAAAATCTGCTCATAGGTTTTGTTCATGATGTTGGCCAGTACGTTGAGGCGGCCGCGGTGCGCCATACCGATGACCACCTCTTCGACGCGGTCGTCCACCGCCGCCGTAATGATGGCATCGAGTGCGGCGATGGTGGTTTCGCCGCCTTCGAGCGAAAATCGTTTTTGGCCCACGAATTTGGTGTGCAGGAAGCGCTCGAAAATGGTGGCATCATTGAGTTTTTCGAGGATTCTTTTTTTCTCTTCAATGGTCAGGTTGAACTGGTTGCCGGGGTTGTGTTTTTCGATGCGGTCTTTGAGCCAGCGCCTTTTGTTGCGCTCCTGGATGTGGTGAAATTCGAAGCCTATATTGCCACAATAGACCATTTTCAGGCGGGCGATGATTTCGCGCAAGGTGGCATTGGGCAGGTCTATGTGTTTGCCTGCTAAAAACCGCGTGTCAAGGCTGGCTTCCGAAAGTTTGAAATCCGAAAGGTCAAGGAACGGGTGCCGGTTTTTGCGCGGTTTCAGAGGGTTGGTGGTGGAGAGCAGGTGAGCCCTGGCGCGGTAGCCCATAATGAGAGCGAATACCCGAAGCTCATCATACATTTTTTCTTCGGAGAAGGGAGGAGTGGCGGCCGGTGCCGCAGCACCATTGCCGTTGCTGTCCATGCTAAACTCGAACCCTCTGAAAAACACGCGCCAGCCTTCTTCCACGGTTTCGGGATTCTGCCGGTACTGCTGGTACATGGATTCGATGTAGCTGGGGTGGGCGTTGAAAACGAATGAATAATCTGTCATGATGTTAGATTGCCTTTGAAATTAGCTCCTACCGGGAGCAGGGTATGTGAAACTGTCCTTGTCCGGGCCTTGAGTAAGGTCTTGTCCGGCGCCGCAAATATCAGTAAATAACAACTAAGCTAAAATCTTCCCTTTTCCCAAAAACAGGCTTTGCCATTTCACCAGAGCGGCGTTTTTGTTCTGGCCGCAAAAATGAATACAACCTCCTGGCCTGCAATCTCCACTTTCCCTTTACCTGCCTTACCAGACAATTCGGGGACATTTTTTCCGGGTATCTTCAAGAGTTTCGGTAAAGCTGCGTTTCTTTGCACTCCTTTTTGAAAAGCTTGAACCTTCGCATGAAAAGAATATTTCCTTTGAAAAATAATAAACTCCGGATCTTTCGTGCGGCAACTGCCGCCTTCTTTTTTGCCTTTTCATTTTTGCTATCTCCGCTTGTTCTTTGGGCGCAATCGCCCTCCGATACGATTCCCGTCTTCGGCTATTCCCAGCCCAAAGACTACGAGATAGGCGGTGTTCAGGTTACTGGCGCCAAGTATAGCGATGCTTCTGCCATCATCTCCATTGCAGGGTTTCAGGTCGGCGACCGCATCCGCGTCCCTGGTGGCGACATCCCGCGGGCGCTGAAATCGCTCTGGAAACTGAGCCTATTTACCGATGTTCAGATTTATAAAGAAAAAACCATCGGCGACATCATCTTTTTGGAAATCGCCGTGACGGAACGCCCCCGCCTCACTACCCACACTTTTACGGGGGTGAAAAAAGGCGCCCACGACGACCTCAACGAGGAGGTCAATAAATTTCTCATGAAGGGCGGCATCGTGACGGAGGCCATCAAATCCAACGCCGCCACTGCTGTTGAAAAACATTTCATCGAAAAAGGACTACTCGACGCCAAAGTCACAGTGGAGGAAGTTTCCGACACCTCCCGGATTAATTCCGTGCGCCTCATTTTCCATATTGACAAAGGCAAGAAGGTGAAAATTCAGGACATTACTTTTTCGGGAAACAAGAACATCAATGACCACAAACTCCGTAATTTGATGAAAAACACTCGCCGCAAGAAACGCATTCTGGCTGGCTCCAAGCTCATCAAATCAGATTATGAAGACGATAAAAAAAAGCTGATAGACTATTACAACAAAGTAGGGTTCCGCGATGCTGCTATCCTCAGCGACAGCATCTGGCGCGAGCCGGGAGGGAATTTGATGATTCACCTCCACCTCAACGAAGGCAAACAATACTACTTCCGCAACATCACCTGGAAAGGCAACTCCATTTACGACGCTAAGTCGCTTGGCAATGTGCTCGGCATCAACAAGGGCGACATTTACAACAAGGAATTGCTCGACACCCGCCTCAGCTTCAGCCAGGACGGGCGCGATGTCAGCTCGCTTTACATGGACAACGGCTACCTGTTTTTTAGTGTGGACCCCGTGGAAGTGGCCGTTACCGACGACTCCATTGATCTCGACCTGCGCATTTTCGAAGGCCCACAAGCCACCATTGACAAAGTAATCATCAAAGGAAACGACCGCACCCATGAGCACGTCGTTCGTCGCGAACTGCACACCGTGCCGGGCGATAAATTCAGCCGTTCCGACATTATCCGCTCGCAGCGCGAGATCATCAACCTCGGTTATTTCAACCCCGAAAACCTCGGCATCAATACGCCGGTGAACCCACAGCGCGGCACGGTGGATATTGAATACACGCTGGAAGAAAAGCCCTCCGACCAATTGGAACTCTCGGCAGGATGGGGTGGTAAAGGCCGCGGTGTCATCGGCACGCTCGGCGTATCGTTCAATAATTTTTCGGCCCGCAATATTTTTCATAAAGGCACCTGGAGCCCGCTGCCTCAGGGCGACGGCCAGCGCCTAAGCCTCCGGGCACAGACGAACGGCCGCATTTACCAATCGTACAACATGTCGTTCACCGAGCCATGGTTAGGGGGTAAAAAACCTAATTCACTGACGGTGGCCGGGTACGCTTCTATATTGACCAACGGATACAACAAAAACAACGACCTCTACGGCAGGCTCATCAATTTGGGGATGACGGTCAGCCTTGGCACCCGTTTGAAGTGGCCCGACGATAACTTCATCTCCTCCACTGCCCTGAATATTCAAAATATTTCGCTGAATAATTATGGCTTCGGCCAGGGCTTTTTCCGCACCGACCGCGGAGAGGTGGTGTCTGAGGGCGACTTCCACAACTTCAGCATCACGCAAACCATTGCCCGCAGCAGCATCAACAACCCCATCTTTCCTCAAGAGGGTTCGCGGGTGTCACTGTCGGCACAACTGACGCCGCCATACTCACTGTTCAGCAACGGCGATTACAGCAGCCAATCGCCGGAGCAACGTTTCAAATGGCTGGAATATCACAAGTGGAAGGTCGAAGCGGAATGGTACGAAACAATCGTGGGTAAATTGGTGGTGAAGGCGGCTGCCAAATTTGGCTTCATTGGCGCTTACAATAAGAGCATCGGCGTGTCGCCATTCGAGCGCTTCCAATTAGGAGGCGACGGCCTCAACAACCAACAGTTCGGTTATTTTACCGGCACGGAAATCATCTCTATGCGGGGTTATTCCCCAAATGAAATCGAGAATAACTTGTTCAACGAAAACAACGCCAACGACATATCCGCCACCCCGCTCTATGAAAAAATCACTCTGGAGTTGCGCTATCCGTTGTCGCTCAACCCAAGTTCCACCATCTACATGATGGCCTTCGCCCAAGGCGGCAACGCCTGGAAGAACACCCGCGACTTCAATCCATTCGATATGAAGCGCTCCGTTGGTGCTGGTCTGCGGGTATTCCTGCCGATGTTCGGCGTGCTCGGCTTCGACTACGGCATCGGCTTTGACAAACCGGGGAATAAGTTCTCCGAACTGGCCCGGTTCAATATCGTGCTCGGCTTCGAGCCGGAGTAGTTTTGTTGGCAGTGGCCATCTGGTAGATTGCTCGAAGCAATCACACCGCTGAGCTTTATGATGAGGGTGCTGACGAGGGATATTACAGACCCATTGGCACTCAGGCTTGCCGGTAAAACCGGCGTCTTCAATAATATGGACCTGGCCAATTCCGGCACTTGCAGTCTCATCGCCTCCAGCGACCTGCGCAGGGTAGGGGAGGACGGCGCTTTCGGGGTGCCGGGCAGGTGGCACAGCAGCGACAGTAGTGGCTGCAATCTATTTGGTGGAAAATAAAAGAAAGCTGAGTTGGCGTGTTGGTTTTCCTAAAACGCCAACACGCCAATTTCCCAGCTCGCCACTTTGGTTATTCAAAATTCCTCGCCACTTCATGTTTGATGACGGGCACTGTTTGCAGGTAGGCCCAAATAGCGGATGCTTCTTCGGCCGTCATTTCGGGGAACGGCTGCATTGGGAACCGCAGGGCTTTGCCATCCGGCCGTTTGGCGAAGCGGACGGCCTCGATGAACTGCTGCTCCGTCCAGTTGCCAAGACCGGTTTCTTTGTCCATCGTCAGGTTAGCAGTATTGATGATGACACCTTCCATATCCGGCATGGGGTTGCCGCCGCTGAAAAATCCCGGCGTTTTTTCGGGCTCCATGATGTTCATCGTTTCAAAGCTGGGGCTGTGGCAGGCAAAACAATCTACTTTGCCAGTAGCGAGGTATTTGCCGAAGGCCACCTTGTCTTCCATGGGCGGCGCTTTTATTTCTTTCGTTGGGTAGGGCAATGGCTTGAACGCCACCCTGCAAAGGAATTTCGTCAAAAATGAAGGCTGGCAGGCAGGTTGGGCCTTGTCCGAAGCCTCCAATTCGGGCTGTTCGGACCTCAAATAGGCGATGATGCTGTGGAGGTCATAGTCGGAAAGATGGGGGAATTTTTGCATCCAGGGTGGCGCATATTCGCCGTTCCTTTTGATGCCGGTGCGCAGCAGATAGGCCAATTCCCCATCGGTGTACTGGGCTAATTTTGCATCCGGGTGATGGGTAATATTGGCCGTCCAGGCTTTTCCAAAAGCAGCGGGGAGGTCAAGCATATATTGACCTTCTAATTTTCCGTTGGCGGCCATGTGGCAATTGCTGCACACCATTGCGGAGAGGCGTTTGCCTTCGGCAATCATGGTGCTATCGCCAACTACTTTCAGGTCAGGGGCTTTCACTTCATACGTAGGTATGCCGCCGAAATGAATGGTAGCAGCGCCGATGGCGAGCAACAAGACGATGACGCCGAGGATGATGCCGATGATTTTAAGCACTTTCTTCATTAGATGAGTTGTTTGGTGTATAAAGTTAGTTTACAAGCCAAAGGTATTAAACGCAGATAATGCAGGCTTAAAGTGAACCCACCTAAATTACAAGATATACTTTCGAGCAGTATAAAACGCTGGCAGGGTTCCGGACCCTGCCAGCGTTTTGCACGAATTTGAAATTCTATTTGCACAGAAGGAATCCGTTCGTTACATTTGCGTCGTCTTCTCTCCCTCTGTGGTAATTCATCACGTCTCATTCACACCAGAAATAGCTGATAATCGGAAAAGGTAAATAATAGCGTATTAGCGCTGGTGCTTTAGCATTTTGGCCCTCGTCCCCCAAATCCAAAGTCACTGACCCGGGCATTTCGCACGCAAACTCCCTGACCTTTTTACTGTGTAAGAGAAGCCGCACTTAGCGGAGTTTTTTTTGAAAAAAATCAAACACTATGAACTCAAAATCATGGATGCCGGCAGCAGCCTGGTTAATCGTACTCGCGTTTATCCTTTTTGCCATAAAATCTTCCTTGGGGTGTGGTTATGGCTACGTCTCCAGTTGCGCCGCCACGATTGACGTGGAGGTTGACGGAGTAAATTCCGGGTTTCAGGTCTCCGCCTGTTCGTACCTGACCGTGTTTCACAACCACAATTTTGGCCCGGTCAACAGTCTCTCCGTGACCCACCTGAAATCCACCACCTGGGAAAGTTGCAATTACAAAGTGATGAATGCCCGGCTGTATTACCGCATCTACGGGCAGGGCACAACACCAGGGACATTCACCGCCCTCGACCTGACCCAACTTACCTCCAGTACTGCCGGCTCTTACACCAGCCGCACCTATGAAGAAAATCCCGGTCTCAACTTGCTCGCCGGCCTGAATCCCGGCAATTATTTCTTCGAAATATATTTTGAGTCGGACGTGGATTTTAACAACAATGGCATCCCCGACGCGGGGCTTACCAAAAACAATGGTGGCAGCAATTACATCGCCTCGTTCATTGTACCCACCAACCCCGGCGGTTCGCTGAATGTGCAACTGACGAACAAAACAAACGTCAGTTGCCACGACGGCAGCGATGGCTCAGCTACCGTTGGCGTGACCAATGGCACCCCGCCGGTCATCTACCTCTGGTCGAATGGCGCCACCACCGCCACCATCTCGAACTTACCGGCCGGCACGTACACCGTCACCGCCACGGATGGCGGCAACAATACTGGCACGCATACCGTCATTATCACTCACCCGGCGCTGCTGGTTGCCAATGTCAGTGGCACCGATGAAACCTCAGCCTTTGCCAACAACGGCAGCGCCTCTTCGAACCCTTATGGCGGCACTTCGCCGTTTACATATCATTGGAGCACCGGCGCCGCCACCGCTACCATCAACGGATTGGATTCTGATATTTACACCGTCACTGTGACGGATAGCAAAGGCTGCACGGCCACCGGAAGTGTGCTCATCAACATTTCGGGCACTGCACTGTCCTATTGCTCTGCTCTTGGCAATTTCCCATGGGTGGATTGGATAACCGGCGTGCATCTCAATACGCTCGACAACACTTCGGGGAAAACCTCGTATTCCAATTTCACCGGCATCAGCACTGACCTCAATCATGGCACGGCTTACACGCTCACCCTCCACAATGGTTTTAGCTGGCAGACTTACGACGAATACTGGCGCATCTGGATAGATTTCAACGGCGATGGCACCTTCGATGAACCGGGCGAAATCGCATGGTCCGGCATGCTGCCTGCACCGCCCATCGGCACGCCGGGCGGCACCATCATGGGCAGCTTAACGGTGCCAACCACCGCCGTTTTGGGGCTGACCCGCATGCGCGTGGCGCTAAAAAGAGGCGCTTATGCCGGCCCCTGCGAAACAATTCCTTTCGGCGAGGTGGAAGATTATTCCGTGAACCTCGTCAACGGCACGCCACCGCCGTGCAGCGTCAGCATTGCGACAGCAAATATACTCTGCCACGACAGCGGCACTTCCACCAGCCCAGGTGATGATACTTTTACTTTTGACCTCACAGTCAATGGCAACGGCACCGGAGCCACATGGACGGCCTCTGTCGCCGGCCAAACACCCACCGGAAGTTATGGCGTACCGGTGAACTTAGGCCCATTCGCCATCAGCGCTGGCGTGCTGAACTTCACTGTTCAGGATGTCAACGACTCTGGCTGCATCATCGCCGGAAGTGTGATGCCGCCGGCCGCCTGCTCTAATGTAAACCCCTGCTCCATCAGCGCCACCGCGAGCAGCCTCAATTGCAACGACAATGGTACTCCCGCTGACCCTGCCGACGATATTTTTACTTTTAATCTGACAGTCACAGGCTCCAATATAGGCTCCGTTTGGACGGCAACCGTGCTCGGCCTGCCAGTTAGTGGCAGCTATGGCATCCCTATCACTATGGGCCCCTTCGCCATCAATGGTGGCAATATTATTTTCACCGTCCAGGATGCCAACGACCTTGCTTGTACTGCTGCGGTATCTGTCACGCCGCCCGCTCCATGTTCCAATGGAGTGGGTGGCGCCAGCTACTGCAACGCCACCAGTAATTTCCCTTGGCACGATTGGATTACCGGGGTGATGCTGGCGGATTTAATCAGCCCTTCGGGCAAAAGCCCTTACAGCGATTTTACCGGCCTGACGGCCAATGTGACGGCGGGCCAAAGCCACCCCGTCGCACTTACCGCCGGGTACAGTTGGTTTACTTACGATGAGCATTGGAAAGTTTGGATAGATTACAACCAGGATGGCGTTTTTACAGAACCCGGCGAGCTGGCCTTTTCCACCACGCAGGCGGCACCACCCAACGGCACCTTCGCAGCCACCGTCAATGGCACCCTCAATATTCCCGCAACCGCCCTTCCCGGCGCCACCCGTATGCGCGTGGCAATGAAACGCAATGCCGCCCCCTCGCCCTGTGAAACGCTACCCTTCGGCGAGGTGGAGGACTACACCGTCGTCATCGCCGCCAGCGCAGCTAATGGCGTGGGTCAGCGGGCACTGGCCCTGCAACTCGACGCCGTGCCCAACCTCGATGTAATAGACTTGTACGCCGTGGCGGAAATCCCGGCGGAGGCCACCACCTGGCAGCTCGATAAGGTGGCGAACGACGCCGGTTTTGAAAATTTTGCCGGAGGCTCCCTCGACCCACTCGACGAATTTGTAATTCTCGAAGAGACCGACGGCCAGCCTTCTGACGGGCTGAATTTCTTCCGCCTCCGCTTGCTCGATGCCAACGGTCTGGTGTTGTCGGAGGCTTCTGCTTCCGCAAATTATGAACCCATCGTCGCGTTCGAGCTATTCCCAAATCCGGCCACCACGGAGTTTTTCGTGGAAATGTCGAAGTTCAGCGGGAAGCAGGTCACCGTGGAGGTGTTCAACACACTTGGCCATTCTGTTTTCCATGAAATTTTGCCGCAGGCAAATGAACACCTGCACCGCATCCCCACGGATGGCTGGCAGGACGGGATGTACTTCACCGTCATCCGGCCGGAGGGCCGGCGGGCGGTGACGAAGCGGGTGATGGTGGGAAAGTTGTGATATTTTCTACCGATGCGAC
>SCUG01000733.1 GCA_004297645.1 Saprospiraceae bacterium
CAAGTCATTCACCATTCCCGGTGACAATTTTTGTTTAAAAGCTTCAAATTCTTCGGGCTGAAAATGTTGGTAGTTTGAAGCCACATAACGCCAATAATACAACTCACCGACGTACTTCAGGAAGGCGTTTCCCGATTGGCGGCAAGTCAGGTAGGCGAGAAAATTGCAGGTGCCCTCATCGCCAAAACCGTAGCCGTGCGACATCTCGTGCACCATCACGAAGGGTAATTGTAAATGATGGAGGCCCGGGTCAACGTGACCTTCCCCTGTAAACGGAATGTACACCCCCGCCGTGCTGATGCGCAGCAACAAGCCTTTTGGGTACAGCAGCCGGGCACGCACTTTTCCGGGCACGGGATAGCCATATTGCCGCAGACATTTTTGCAGCTCTGAGCGGAGCGTATTTTCGAGATTTCGTGGCAGGAGTGCCACTGGGACAGCACTGTTGGCGATAGCAGGGAGTGCCTGCCGCAGTTGTAGCGCCGCCGCGGTGCTCAACTCCAGTTCTTGCCGGAGTTCCGCCACGGAAAGGGGCTGTGGCGAAATGCCGAGGCTTTTTTCGAGCGGCTGCCGGCCGTAGTTATAACCCCAGAGTATCAGAAAGAAAAATACCACACCTCCGGCAAAGGCGAACAACCCATACAGCCCACGCAGTATTTTGGCGGGCCATGGATTTCTATTTTTAAAAAACCGAATGCTTTTTTGCGCCCCTAAAATCACCAAAATGGCAAAAAGGACGTACACCAAGGCGAAAGGCATCCAGCTCGTCAGGGCGTCAAAAATATGGCGCACCAGTAGATAAAAGCCGCGGCAATAGTATCTTTCCACCGCCGCAGGCGGCATGATGCTCCTCAGCCCCATGGCCATCAGGCCAAGAAATATCCAAAAGTTATTTTTACTAAAAATCAGCTTTTTCAAACGCATAGCCGTCAAGATTGAATACGCCAATTCAACACACACTGCACATGAAAACTCAATTATTTTTCGCCCTTCTTCTCTTGCTTTTTTGCGGGCTTGCGCAAAGTTCCTGTAAAAATGAAACTTCGGGAAACCACGCAGCGGCGTTGCCGCAAAACAACATGACACAGGCTGCTCCGCTCACGGCGCAAGATGCGCAGAAATTGGCCCGTGCAAAAGGGATGACAGCAACGCCAGTGAGTGCGGCCGAATTGTCGAAAATGACCGCCACAGATACCACAGCCCTCATCGCCGTTGTCTTTTGGAAAATGGCTTGCCTGCCCTGCCTCGACGTGCAGCGAAACGTGCAGGCGGTTCAACTTGAAGTGGGTGAAAGCCGGTTCAAAATTCTTTCTGTCAACCTTGACCAGGCCGGCAAGGCCGCCACCGTTCAGTACTTCCTCCGCACAGCCGGAATAACCGCGCCGGTGTACCAAATCACAGATGCCGGAAATAGGTGGCCAACTTCCATCGCTGCGGAGTGGAAGGGAACGCTACCGTGCCTCCTGCTGAAAAGCAGGGACGGGTGGCAGCAACTTTATCAGGAGTCATTTTCCAAAGATGAACTGACGGCTCTCGTTCAACCTTTTTTGCTGTGAGTGATTGAATATTTTGTATCCCCTCAAAAAATGCTGGTATTTCGAGCGGCAGGGTTCAAAACCCTGCCGCTCGAAAAGACTGCGTAATTTTGGAAAACTCCCATTAATTTATGAGTGGATACAATATTTTTTAAATTAGCCCATCAATAATCTTTTCAATTCTCCAACTATGAAATACCGCAGATTCGGACGCACTACCTGGCAGGTAAGCGAAGTGGGCTACGGCATGTGGGGACTTGCTGGCTGGCCAGACACCGACCTTCAGCAGGTGCTCAAAGCTCTCGACCGTTCAGTGGAACTGGGCTGCAATTTTTACGATACGGCCTGGGCTTATGGCGACGGCCGCAGCGAGCAAATTCTCGGAAACTTGCTGAAAAAACACGCCAATAAGAAACTCTACGTGGCTTCCAAGATTCCACCGAAAAACAGAATCTGGCCATCGAAGCCGCACTTCTCCATTGACGATGTTTTCCCACCCGATTACATCACAGAATACGTCGAACGCAGCCTCAAAAACCTCGGCATCGAACAGATTGACCTCATGCAATTTCACGTGTGGGAAGACGCTTGGGCAAACCACGACGAGTGGAAAGCAGCTATCCAGAAACTCACCGGCGAGGGCAAGGTTGCCTTTTGGGGCATCAGCATCAACCGCTGGGAACCGGAGAACAGCCTCCAGACTTTGCAGACCGGACTGATAGACACCGTCCAGGTGATTTACAACATCTTCGACCAATCGCCCGAAGACCGCCTGTTTCCGCTTTGCCAGAAATTGGACATCGGCGTCATTGCCCGCGTGCCTTTTGACGAAGGCACCCTGACGGGCAAGCTCACCAAAGACACCATCTTCCCGGAAGGCGACTGGCGCAGCACCTATTTCGTGCCGGAAAACCTGAACGCCAGCGTGGACCACGCCGATGCGCTGAAACCCCTCGTGCCGCCAGGAATGAGCCTGCCGGAAATGGCCCTGCGTTTCATTCTTTCCAACCCCGATGTGCACACCACCATCCCCGGCATGCGCCTAACCCGTCACGTGGAAAGCAATACGGCGGCCAGCGATGGAAAGCCACTGCCCGGCACGCTGCTTTCTCAACTGAAAAAACATCGCTGGAACCGCAGGCCAACGGAGTGGTCGCAGTGAGCAGGCACCAATGTAGGGTAGTGACCGGGGGACCTGGAGTGTGGGACAGTGACCGGGTGTCTCGGAGTCACCCGGTCACTCCACTCTGTAGGAACCCGGAGCAGACTGGGGTGAAATTACCCACCAATATTCCATACCTTGCCTGCCGTTTTACTCACTGACATTACGCACTTCGTCCCATCGGGACGGTGCGCGTAATGTCAGTTGCTCAAACAAAACCACCGGCACAATGCAACTCAACCTTCACGCCGCCGACTACGCCGTCATTTTTCTCTACTTCATTTTTGTCATTGCCGTGGGATGGCTCGTCAAACGGCAGGTAAAATCCAGCAATGATTTTCTAATGAGCGGGCGTTCCGTGCCGCTGTGGATTACGAGCTTAGCCTTCATCTCCGCCAATTTAGGGGCGCAGGAGGTTATCGGCATGTCGGCATCGGGTGCCAAATACGGCATCATGACCAGTCACTTTTACTGGGTCGGCGCCATTCCGGCGATGGTTTTTCTGGGGGTGCTGATGATGCCGTTTTATTACGGCAGCAAGGCACGCTCGGTGCCGGAGTACCTCAAATTGCGTTTCGACGAAAAAACGCGGAGCGTGAATGCGTTCAGCTTTGCGGCCATGACCTTGTTTTCCTCCGGCATTTCAATGTATGTGCTGGCGCGCCTGCTTGAACTCATCCTCGGCTGGGACTTCGACATGTCGGTGCTGCTCTCGGCGGGCATCGTGATGGTGTACATTTTCCTCGGTGGCCTGACGAGTGCGGTTTACAATGAAGTGTTGCAGTTTTTCCTCATCGTGCTCGGCATTGCTCCGGTTGTATTCGTCGGGCTGCACGAGGTCGGCGGATGGGCGGGCATCGTCGCCCACCTTTCCCCCGAAATGACTTCTTCCTGGAAATACATGGGCCACGCAGCGGATAATCCGATGGGCGTGAACACGTGGAGCTTAGTGATGGGCCTCGGCCTCGCCATGTCGTTTGGCTATTGGTGCACCGATTTCTTAGTGGTGCAGCGCGCCATGATTGCCCGCAACCTGACTGCCTCGCAGAAGACCCCGATATTTGCTGCCATACCCAAAATGCTCATGCCATTCATCGTCATCTTTCCGGGACTTATTGCGGTAGCGTTGCCGCATTTCACCAGCGGATACACCCTGCCGGCAGCGGCTGATGGTGGACAGGATTACAACATGGCCCTGCCCTCGCTCATCGCCCACTATTACCCGGAGGGCCTGCTCGGTGTGGGACTGACGGCGCTGCTAGCCTCGTTCATGTCGGGCATGGCGGGCAACGTCACGGCATTCAACACCGTCTGGACTTTCGATATTTATCAGCCCTACATCAGAAAATCCGCCAGCGACCGGCACTACCTCATTGTTGGGAAAGTGACAACGATAGTGGGCGTGTTGGCCTCCATCGGCGTGGCATATTTGGCGGCGAGTTTCAACAACATCAACGATTTTTTGCAGGTCGTTTTCAGCTTCGTGAATGCGCCGTTGTTTGCTACATTTTTCCTCGGCATGTTTTGGAAAAGAGCCACGGGCCACGGCGCTTTTGCCGGGTTGGTGGCAGGCACGCTGGCGGCGGCGCTCGTCCACGGCCTGACGGTGGCGGAAGGGAAAGGTGGCTGGATTTACCCCTTGCACGAGTTCGGCTCCGGCCTGAGCCACGCATTTAATATGGCCTGGATTGCTTTCAGCACAAACTTGGCCGTCACCATTTTAGTCAGCTACCTGACGCGTCCAAAACCTGATGAGGCGCTTAAAGGCCTGACCTGGAAAATGACTCCCCGGTTAGCCAGCAGCGAACAGGTCTGGTACCTGAAACCATTGCCGCTGGCCATCATTGTGACGGTGGCTTGTTTGATTTTAAACCTGATTTTTGCTTAAAAAAACAACTTTAACTCAGGCAGGAAATATCGTCAATGTCTTTCGGACGGCCAGATGCTTTTTTAGCCTTTAAAAGGTCTGAAAGGGAGAGCAACCGGATTTGAAGTTTTCCGGCAGATTTAAGTTGGGAATTTAGAAAACACTCATCGAAGTCTAACCCTTTTACGGAGGTCATTATATCAATAGCTACAGGCGGGCGGCCAAAAGTGAAGACATCAAAATCAGGATTGTTCAGGAAAGCATCTTCGGTCATGTCAAAAACTGGCATTTTGAAATCAAAAAATGCTTTTGCCAGCTTTTGATCAGGGCAAACGCATCAAAATCATTTTAGACCTTGGAGAGGTCAAACATTTGTAGAAAACATGCCCAACCCGGAATTTCGACCTCGGAGAGGTCGCAAGTTTTGCACAAATGCGACCTCTC
>SCUG01000734.1 GCA_004297645.1 Saprospiraceae bacterium
TTGCACTTTTGAAAAGCACCTTCCCTTCACTCTAAAGTGCAAAAAAGTACCCCTGGGCTAAGACTGGACACGTTCAACCACGAAGGCGCAAAGAGCACAAAGAGGTTTTTATAAGATGATGGCTTTCGAATCTTTGTGTTCTTAGCGACTTGATGGTTAGGAAGTAAATTTCGAAAGTGTCCAGTAGTTTACCTTTGGACAACCAACTACTTAACCATTGCAACTCAATGGCTGGGTTTGAATGTCCAAAGTCTAAAATTTTCTTCCCAACGCTTTGGATTTTGAAAAGCAAAAACCAACCCTGATCTGAATAAATATTGAAAGCACATGAAAAACAAAGTTGCTCTCATCACCGGAGGCGGCAGCGGCATCGGCAAAGCTATCGCCTTAAGATTTGCTGCCAGTGGCGCCATCGTTCACATTCTCGACCAAAAGCCAGAAGCGGCGGAAGCTACTGCCACAACCATCACGGCCGCTGGCGGGAATGCAGAAGCCCACACCTGCGACGTCAGCAATCAGGGGCAGGTCGCCACCATCATCGGTCACATCGGAAGCGCCCGGCCCATTGGCATCTTGGTAAACAACGCCGGAATCGGGCTGGTGGGCAGTATCGAAAACACCACGGAAGAGGATTTCGACCGCCTCTTTCGCGTCAATGTGAAAGGTGTGTACAATGGAATGTATGCCACCGTGCCTCACATGAAAGCCCACGGTGGCGGCGTCATCCTTAACATGGCCTCCATTGTGGCGTCCGTGGGCATCCCCAGCCGCTTCGCCTACTCCATGACCAAAGGCGCTGTGCTCACCATGACCCTTTCCGTCGCCACGGATTACCTCAGCTGCAACATCCGTTGCAACTGCATTTCTCCGGCGAGGATTCACACGCCTTTTGTAGATGATTATTTGAAAAAAAATTACCCCGGAAACGAAGAAGCCATGTTTGACAAACTCGCCAAAACCCAGCCCATCGGCCGCATGGGCACCCCCGAAGAAGTCGCCAACCTGGCGCATTATCTCTGCTCCGAACAGGCCACTTTCATCACAGGCTGCGACTTCCCCATAGATGGCGGATTCACTAAGCTGCGACCATGAAAGAACTCTCTCCCCTCAACTAAAAAAAGCCCTCCCCTCGAAAGGGCAGGGCTTCAAATATAAAGCTATGAAAACTAAAACTTGTCTTGTGACTTAGGAAGGGCGGCCGCCTTTCAACTCATCCTGGAGTTTTTGCAGCTCAGCCCATTTGCCGTTGGCGGCGAGGCCTGCCTGTTTGGGCCAGGTTGATGGGTCGTAGGCTTTATAGCGGTTGCCGCCGGCTTCCACCAAAATCTCGCTGATTTTGTCCGGTTTGGCGGCAGCCAAATCCGCAAAAGTATTGAACCCGGCCTCATTCAACATAGAGGCGATTTTTGGACCAATGCCCTCTATTTTCTTGAGGTCATCCAAGGCGGTTTCAGCAGCTTTTTTCGGAGTAGCTTTTTTAGGTGCTGCTTCTTTCTTTTCTGCCTTCGCTGCTTTGGCGGGAACCTCTTCCGCTGCTTTCACCGGCGTAACTACTTTGGGTTCTACCGCCGCCTCTTTTTCCACTATGGTGGGAGGCTGCGTTGCCCTCTTCGGTGCAGGCTTATTGACCTCTGCCACTGTCTCAGCCACCTCCTCGAAAGGAAGGATGGAAACGAGAGTCCAGTTCCGGCGGCCTTTGCTGAATTGTACAGTGCCATCCACTTGAGCGTGGACGGTATAATCTTTACCAAGATAAACATTTTCGCCGGCGTGGTAGCGGGTACCGCGCTGACGGATGATAATGCTACCGGCTCTGGCGAGCTGGCCTCCGAATAATTTTACGCCCAACCGTTTGCTTACACTGTCCCGGCCGTTCTGTGTCGAACCTTCACCTTTCTTATGTGCCATTTCCTGAAAATTTTTAGTTTGAAAAAATGTGGGGGTTTAAAGCTCGCAAACCATGATTTCATGGCTTGCCTTTTTGAACGATGAACACCCAAAGTCATCATGCGCCAATGCTGTCAATTTTAATTTTTGAAAACTGCTGGCGGTGGCCATTTTTCACGCGATAGCCTTTGCGCTTCTTCTTTTTGAAGACGATGACTTTGTCGCCCTTGACGAGCGGAGTCAGCACTGTGGCGCCTATTGTTGCACCTTTCACTATCGGCGTGCCGACCTTGATGGAACCTTCCCGCTCCACCAGGTGAACCTGGTCGAACGAAACGCTGTCCCCTTCTGCGGCTTCTAACCGGTGGACGAATAGCTGTTGGCCTTCCGTCACTTTGTATTGCTTACCGGCTATGGTTACGATTGCGAACATGTTTGAAAATTTATGGTTACAATTTCAGACCCGGAGGTTCGTGGAATAAACGCTTCCGCTATTGCCGCCTGTCTGGTTTTAAAAACGGGCGCAAAGATATAAGCCGGGGCCTAAAAAAACTAACTTTTGAGCAGTTAAAACCCGGCACTTTTCACTGTGGCATTTTCCAACTTAATGGGCGATGATGAAACGGCCGCCTTTGCGGGTAATTTTGTCGCCGGATATTTGGTAAAAATAAATCCCCTCGTTCCAGTTTATTGTATCTAAAACTAAGCTGCGCCCAGTGGCTTTTTGCCGGAAAACCTCCACTCCCAAAGCATTGAACACCTGCCATTCTGCCTCCTGATTCCATACCTGGCCGTCCTGTAATTCCAGCACGATAGCATCACTGGCGGGGTTTGGGCGGCTGATAACGTCGAAACCCACAGGGCCGGCCGCAGTTGTGGCAGTTACGTCACCGCTGAGCACCGTCAGAGCAAGGTCGTCAAAATAGAACCCATCGGCCTGGACACTTGGGTCTGTAACTAAGCGGAACGAAATGTTGAAATGAGTGGAGTCACTGCCAGGAGCGAGATACTCACCGAGGTCAATTTCTTCTTTCACCCAATAAGACTGAGTTCCGTCGTACAGGGGCGCCTCAAAGTCCTGGCTATAAGTGCCGGGTTCGGAGTATTTTCCGCAAAGCGGAATATAAGCTGCGCCATTTACGGAAAGCAGCACCTGTGCATAATCCTGGTCTTCTTCGATGTCCCACTTGGCCCAAAAGGTGAGTGCAGCGGCGGTGGCGCCGGTCACGTCCACCGGATATTTCATCGTGATGTCCGTGAAATTATTGGGAAAATAATTGGAATACGGGGAGTCAGTCGTACTCATTGGAGAGGAGAAATAATCCTCGTTTGTCAGCCCCCAATCAGTGGAAGTGGACCACAGCGACATATCGTCGCCAGGGTTGGAAACCACCGGAGTTGCAGTTGGCGAATAAATGCGGACGACCTCCTGCGGCCATGCATATTCGCCATTGTCCACGATGAGATTGAACACCACGGTGTCGCCGTTGTGTATGCCGGGCTTTAGGGTAAAAGGCAAACTGCCCGTCACGCTTTCGAGGTGAAAGAGTCCGAAGTTTAGCGGTGGACCTGTGGCAGCGATATTAGTGCTTACGGGTTGCAGGGTGACTTTCAGGGCGCCGTCCATTAGCCCAGTTTTGCGCAAGCTAAAAAGTATTTGGCCCTGTTGTTCTTTTATAAATTTATCGCCGGAGGCGATGGCTTCGCCGTAGTTCAGAATTAGGTGCGCCGCCGTGAGGTTCATGCGCATGGCGTCTTTGTTCAGCCCGTCAATGGCAGTTTGAGGAGGTCAAAACCCCCACGAGCCGGGGCCTACTTCGGGGGTCATAGCGTACATGCCGGTC
>SCUG01000735.1 GCA_004297645.1 Saprospiraceae bacterium
GTTACCACAATGTTTTGGCTTAAAATCAAGGAATATTGACCATTGGCCACCTTCAGATTAGTGTTTTAGAAACGAGTGAATAATAACCTGTCACTTTGGGCGGCGTCTTTTTCCCGATGACTTCGTTGGCAAAACAATTGCGTAGCTCCACTATGCGCCTGTTTTACCGCCTTGTCATCAGAAAAAATAAGCTCACTGAAAGTGACACCTTATTATTCACTCGTTCCTTAATAAAATAATTTCTTCCACAAAACCGGCTGTACAAGGTGCGTCGAAACGGGTGTAGTTGCGCCGTGATATACATTTATGACAAAAATAAACCACTATGGAGAATATACCACTCAGTAAGCAGAAAAATGCAGACGGCAGCATGATCTACAGTTTCACCTATTTATCCAACGACAGAGAAGACCTTCATGGAACAGGAAGAAGAAATAGAAGAAATGGCAGCAGCATTAGGTCGGGCCGTAACAACGCAGTTGCTTGGTAAGCCTCCGGCCAACCCCATATTTCTCACCACCGGTCAGCCCTTTACCTTTGCGGGGAGCTACGCCTTTGGCCGATACCCCGGCACCAGCGAATGCAGTTCCGGTAATTTAGTCGAAGGGGTTTTCTTCAGCGCAGTTTTCAGCCACTCATAAGGATTGACCTCGTTGGCGGCGCAGGTACCCAGAAAAGTGTACATCATTGCGATGCGCTGGGCCGCCTTCCCGATGAATCTGGACAGGCTGTGAGAGCCAGCGAACAGGTAGTTCTTGCGGCCCAGGGCCAGGGGCCGGATTTTGTTCTCGATGAGATTATTGTCTAATTCCAGACGGCCATCTTCCAATATGGCATAGAGCCAGGGCTATTGGTGCTGTTTTCAGGGGTTTGCCATTTTCATCATAACGCGGTGTGCTTAGTACCTGGATGCGGCTTTCGCCCCCTGCAAATAATCGCTGCCGGTGGTCTGCCGCACCATGAGGTTGTGGAGCGGTTCGGGCAGGGTGCAGCAGGCGGCGAAGGAAGTCTCTGAGGGTGCTTTGGCTCAACTCCCAACTGTAATCCCGTTTGAAGCGCTTCATCTGGTGGTAAAATGGCAGGTGGTCAACGAATTTGGCGATGATGATGTGGGCCAGCAGGCTGGCGGCTGCAATGCATTTTTCTATCGGGCGGGCCGGCAGGGCCGCCAGCAGTATTTTGGTGGAACCGTCCTGCTACGGGCTGGCATATTTGCGCCGGATGATGACTTTTTTGATTTAACTAGCCGGGGCGTATTCCACCGTCTCGGTGCGTTCTTCCCCGATTTTCACCAGTTCGGGCCAGGCCAGTTCGACGCTGTTTTCACCGGTCCGGATGAGGGGCCATTCGAAAGTGCCGGTCTTGAGGCGTTTGTAGTAGAGGGCGAAGCCGGTGAGGTACCACATCAGCAGTTTGATGCGGTCGCGCCGGCGGTTGATGAAGATGAACACGCCGCCACTCATGACTTCCTGGGGAAAACTCCTGGCCGGCCACCCCGGCCAGCCCGTCGAATTGCTTGCGCATGTCCACCGCACCGATGTGCAGATAGTAGCGCTGGCGGGAAGAGAAGCTGAGCATGACAGGGCGGCGATGAGTTGGCGCAGGGTGCCGGGGAGCGTGCCCGGGAGGACTTCGATTTCTACGCCGTTGCGTCCACGTAGCAGGAGTTTCGGGGTGTTTGCCATTCAGGGCACTACCGGCACGAAGCCTGCGCCGCCGGGGGGCGGTTGCTGTTTCAGTTTATTGCGCCATTACTGGAAGGTGGCCTGTACCAAGCTGTGGTGGTCCCGATAGCTATCGGGAGAAGGTAGTTATGGTCTGGCCGCTTTGCGACTGCTCGTCCACAAGGCTCGCCCATTCGGCGCTGCTGCGACGGGTTGTCTTTGCTATCATTTTTTGTAGTTTTGTTAGGGGCAAAGGTAGTACGGAGTTGAGGGTGAGAAAATATGGGGTTGGCCGGATGCTTACCGCAATCAGGCTGTGAAAACGAAAAGAATTTTCTCAAAAAAAAGTCGTGCTAGTGCACGACTTTAATGGTATAATCCCATGAACATATCCAAAACAAATAATTTTTTTTCTAAAAACTGAAGTGAATATTTGGCAGAATCCAGATTAACTCCTTACCTTACCGACATTAAAAGACCGCAAGAATTATTGAACTTGCTATTGGCAAGCTATAGTCCCATGAACATGTCCTTGAATGAGGGCTGACTTTTACAAGTCAGCCTTTTTTATACCCCAACTGATGCCCGGTACTTTATTATTTGTGAGATTAAAAAGTAGTAAGCCGCCCCTTTAACTATTGAGAGACGACTCACTATTAACAAATTATAATCCCATGAACATTAATCTTTTATTTCACACTGCCTCAAACTCCAAACTCCTCCCACGGGCACCACAGACAGGTCCCGATATATATCTTTGATGAGGGATTTGAAGGAAAACAGCAAGCCACAAAATAAGGAAAATGGTGGCCTGCTATTAACAAATTATAATCCCATGAACATATTCAATCTTCATTGCTTTGTATGCCAACAATCGCTACTTAACCTCGTTTATCCACTTTTTACGATACAAATATGAATCAAATGCTACTAAAGGACAAGTACAAATAAAATAGCATGTAATATTTTAATTTAGATAAAATGAAATGGATTCTATCTGGGTTCACGCTAAGATAAACAGCTCAGAAGTAGTCAGGCATTATAATTTGTGAGGGGAAAAATTCTGAAAGGAGGAAAATATCTTGATAGGAAGCTATGTGCCCCCAAAAAAAATAAGTCGCACTTGTAGGCGCGACTCACTAGCAATGTAAAAATTCCACGAAGAAGATGAATTAACTCTTTTGAAGGTTTAGAGCACAAAAATCTACTCGCACTCTATTCAATTATCATCATCTCTTGACAACTTCAAATCTGCTGTTCAAAACAGTACCATTTGTCCAAACCTTCATCAGGTACATGCCCTGTGATAAATCCGACACATCCAAATGAGCAGATTTGGCATTCAATGTCCCGCTGTCGAACACGGTATTCCCAATTACATTGTACACTATAACACGCTCCATTTCATTTTGGGAGCCATTCAGATGGACATTCACTACATCCGATGTGGGATTCGGGAACACCGCCAACCTATCGTTAAATATATCAGTTTGATTGTGGTCATCTCCATTGAGGTTAAAATGGAACGTAATGCTATTTCCACCGAGATTTAGTGTTTGACCACTTCCATTCATCATGCCCAGTGAGCGTAAGTTGACGGTTGTGGAAGAATTATTTAATCGACCACCAGAGACATCATCAATCACGATAAATTCAACTACGCCAATGATACCATATCCACTTGCTGCTGAACCGGAGGTCCTCGTAATACCGGCATCCACTTTCCCAAACACAGGTTTGTGAGTCATGGATAAAATGGGAGAATTGTAGGACATCCAGCTGCTTTCGTTAAAAAGCACATTTACTGCTTCGAACAGCGTCGGGTCGAATTCAATTTCGAATGTCAACCCATAGGCGTCTAAGGCAGGAATGGAATCGTTACCCAAATGAATGGGGGCATACAAAATATCACCAGGCTCGATGTTTGAAAAGTCCGGCTCTTCGATATAAAACGGTAGTTCCTCGATGGCCCCGGTGGAAACGGGCGTTAAATTGTGGTATTTACCATAAAACTGCTTGATGGCGGTTGTATCCGAAGCCGTGACGATACCATTGCCATCGGCATCGATGTATTTTACATCGAAGCCGATGGAGGCAAAGAGGTTGTTCCAGTCGTTGGCGTACTGTCCATACCAATCGACGGAACCATTGAGCCGGTTGACCCCCACTTCTCCCATGCATAGGCCGATGGGCAAAATATCCCTTATGTCAACCACACCATCCTTATTGGTGTCGCCCGACCAAACGCAATCGCCACCCGCACAGAGCGTATCATTTTGCGGGTTGGATACTTCGATGATTTCTACATCAACCTTAACCAACTGGCAACCCGAACCAGGTGGGCCAGCACAATACTCTGCCTCGAATTCATCCAATCCAACAGTATCCTGATCAGGGGTATAAACCAACATATTGTAACCTGAGAACTCCTGACCATAGGGACTTGTAATGGTTTGCTGGCCAGGATGAAATTCAACGGTACCCAAGTTGCCCTCGTTGATATTGATGAACTCATAATTCTCGAATGGCAGGTGGTCACCGAGAACGAGGGGTGTATTCTTCGGAGTGACCATATTGAATACCGGTTTGGATGGATCCAGGTCACTCACTACAATGTAGCAAGTTGCGTATTCATAGGCACCACTGTTGGGGGGAGTGGCTCTGTACTCGAATTGGTCAATGCCTTCAAAACCTGAGGGAGGGTCGTATTTATACACGCCTGTACCCACTTGAGGCAAATAAGTCAATTGGCCGCCTTGAAGTGTGTTTGGGTAACCAATCACACTGACGTTCATCAGGTATGTCCCACCGTTGTCATTGCCGAGCAAATGGATTTCTTCAATCGCTTCATCAACGGGGGTATAAACTATATCATCGAACAGGAAGGTATTGTCTCCATCAGCATCCAACACACGGATTTCAAAAACCCTGATGCGATTGGCAGCAGAGTCTTCAAACATGACTTTGTCATAGCCCACGTAGTTTTGGCCGGGTACATAGACGAGTGTTTCGAGAGAATCAAGCTGTCCATGAGACGGAGGAAGAAGTACCGAGTAATTGCTATCGATAGCCATCAAGACTACCTGCGGAGCATTTTTCTCTGTGGTGACAAAGATGGAATCATAACCAGGAGGGGTGTTGTCAATGACGCAAATGCTGACGGTTGCCATGTCACAAGAACCTTCCGCGTCGCAAATCGTGTAGTTCAAATGCGCTATCCCTGAAAACCCCGCTGCCGGTGTAAACAAAATGACGGTGTCGCCATTGATTTTAATAGCGGTACCGTTGTTTACATTTGGAATGTCGTTAATGCTTAGATTTGTGCCATTCCCATAATCATTCGTCAGCACATTGATTTCAACTGCCTGTCCCATCGGGGTCGAGGCGTAGTCGTTTTCAGCGGTGAGAAAAGAAGGAACGACCGTTATGTTGTAAATTTTGTATGCTCCGATTGAATTTCCATTTCCTAAACTTCGATGATAGTAAACCTCGATGGTATCGTGCCCTGTAAACCCTGCGTCTGGCGTGTAGAACAGATGGTTTACGCCGGGATTTTGCCCGCCGGGTGCTTTGATGCCAAATTTTGTGGTCCAGGTATAAGGGTTGAATTCTGCGGTACCGTTGGTAGGAAATGATTTAATCTCGGGGGGAAAAGCTACGCTCCAATGGTCGAATATGAAT
>SCUG01000736.1 GCA_004297645.1 Saprospiraceae bacterium
AACTATGGGGCGGTTTTTCGCCGGAAGCCTAATTCCCCAACAAGCTCTTAAATGCAGACCAGAATCAGGCATAAAAACAGCCGTTGCTTTGAAGGGTAAAAATTCTACATTTGCCCCACATTTCCAGCCTGAGAGAACGTGCAATGGCCATAACACCGCACAGTATTTGCCACTCGTATTTTGCTGTACGAAATGGTTTGCTGCCACTCAGGCTTTATTGATTAAAGTGAAGTGAGCTTACGAACATTTTTCAACCAGAATAAGAACCGTCTTGCACTCGAACGGATCATTGACGACTTGCTCTTTGCGCTTGCCGTTCTGGGCTTTATTGCTGTCTTCGTTGACCTGGCCGGCGTACAAAGTAAGTGGCATGGGTTGTTCGACTTGTTTTACCATGCTTGCCTGCTAATATTCCTGGGGATTTTCAGTTTGCGGTCTTACCTGTACAAGTTTATTCTAAAAAAAAGACGGGAGCAATGGCTGACCGCCCTGGAAATTGTATTCATTGTGATGATGTTGCTGGCCCAGCACGACAATGGTTTCTTAGATAAACTGGGCACGCGGGACTACCTCCAGTTCGCCATTTCTTTAATTTTCCTGATTGAAATATCAAAGCGCAGTTTAGGTTTGGACCGGCTAAAGGTCAACCCTCCCCTAATTTTCATTTTTAGTTTTCTGATACTTATCCTCATTGGGTCCTTTGCTTTGATGCTGCCGGTTTCCTCTAATAATGGGGTGGGCTTCGTAAACGCCCTTTTCACCAGCACCAGCGCCGTCTGCGTGACAGGCCTGACGGTGATGGACACAGGTGCCGATTTCACCCGGTTCGGGCAAAACGTCATCCTTACATTGATTTCGCTTGGCGGCTTGGGCGTGATGACCTTTACCAGTTTTTTCGGCTTCTTTTTCAAAGGTGGAACCTCCTTCCGCAGCCTGATGATCTACAAAGATTTCATGGGTGAAAAAAATTTGAAGAACGTATTTTCTACCATTATCATGATTGTGACATTCACCGTAGGAGTGGAAGCCATAGGGACGGCAATTCTATTTTTCAGCCTCCATTCCGCCGACTTCCCAAATTTAGGCGAGCAACTTTACTTCGCAGGTTTCCACTCCATTTCTGCTTTCAACAATGCCGGTTTTCAGCTAAAATCAGCCGGTCTGTACGACGAAACGCTGCGATGGAATTACACCTTCCAAACCACCATCGCCATTCTCATCATTTTTGGCGGCCTGGGTTTTTATATTTCGTTCAACATCGTCAAATATTTCCGGGAACGCCTGCGGGCAAGGGCTATAAGCATCCTGCGCAACAAACCCTTGCAGCACGTTCCTTGGATCATCAACCTCAACACCCGCATCGTACTCCGGACGACCTTCATTCTTTTGATAACTGGTACGCTATTTTTCTTTGCCTCGGAATACCATCACTCTTTGGAAGAACACACCGGCATCGGGAAATGGCTGGCTGCTTTTTTTTGCAGTGTGACCCCCCGGACGGCCGGCTTTAATAACATTGACATGGCTGCACTATCGAGAGAGGGCATCCTGTTGACGATGCTTTTTATGTGGATAGGGGCTTCGCCAGGCTCCACGGGCGGCGGTATCAAGACCTCCACCATTGCCGTGGCCATGCTCGGCATTTTTCAAATTGCAAGAGGAAGCGACCATGTGGATTTTGCGAAGCGGGAGATTGCAAAGGAATCTCTGATGCGAGCTTTCATCATCATCTGCCTGTCGCTTGCTGCCCTGGGTTTTTCAATTCTTACAATAGGTTTTTTGGAACCTACCCTCGACTTAGTGAAAATCTCTTTTGAGTGTTTTTCCGCTCTCGGAACGGTAGGCTTGTCGCTTGGCATCACAGCCGGGCTTTCCGACATGAGCAAGATTGTGATTACTTTGACCATGTTCGCAGGGCGGGTTGGGGTTTATACTATCTTCCTGGGTGTTATAAAAAAGACGGTAGGCAGCCAGTACTACAAATACCCGATGGAGAATGTAATAATAACATGACGAGTAAAGGGTAGAAGAAAAATTTCCTCCATCCCGCAATCCCTGCATCTCATCTTTCAATCCTTTTTTATGAAA
>SCUG01000737.1 GCA_004297645.1 Saprospiraceae bacterium
CAATAAACTCTTGAAAGACACGCTGAAAGGGTTAGAAAAAGAAGACCTCTCAAAACTCAACAAAACCTTTTTGGAATTTAAAGAAGTCTATAAAAAAACCGAAAAAAGAAAAAACCGCATCAACTCATCTTTAGACCGCATAGATGAAAACGAAATCGAAGCCGCTCATTTATACATTTTGGTGGTGGAGTACCTCTGGGAAGCCGCACATAACGTCCACAATATCATAAAACCCACAGTCAACTATGTGGACAATGCCCACAAGCCCCTGCTTCCCGTGCAAATTGAAGAGTTAAAAACCATTCAGACAGAGTTGGACGAACGGTTTTCCATGGCCGTAAACGTGTTCAGAAACAACAAAGAAGAAAAAGCTGAAAAATTAGTCGAAGGCTTGCAGACTTTTGTGAAACTCATCAGAGCATCGAGAAAAAATCAGATAAAGCGGATTAAAAAACTCGAAATAGGGACCCGCAACAGCGTCTTGTTTTTCAATCATCTCGCAGAATTCCGAAACCTGGCCATGTTTACAAACCGCATCGTGAAGGTTTACCACGACCTCATTTTGCACCCCGACGAAGAAGATGATTTGCCGCTCATTTCTAATAGCAGGTAAAGCCTGCACCCCGCCTCGCTTCGATTTCCTCGCAAACCCGCTTTTTTACTACCATCTCTGGTGGTACAGCCGCCATTCGGCGCTTCTTCTCAACGGAGTTCATGTTCGCTATGGAATTTCATCATAAGCCCCCGAATGAAGTACCTCAAAAGCGAGTTAACACAAACTTAATATTGAGTAAACATTGCCGTTATACCGTAAGGATAGCTTTGCCCCAAATTTTAAAAGAAAACTTCTTACTAATTGAAAAATCTTACGATTGCAGCCCTTGTGTCCATGCTGCCGCTCATAGGCTTGGCACAAAACGATTTTACTACACAATGGAACAATGGCTACTCCATGGAAAGCGCCGACAAAAATTTCAAGATGAAGTTTGGTGGCCGCATCCAGTTTGACATGGCCTGGCTCAGCCAGGACGACTCCCTTTCGGCTGCTTTTGGTAACCACGTCAGTGGGGTGGAGTTCAGAAGGGTGCGACTCTTCAACGAGGGCCAAATTTATCACAATGTGCATTACAAACTTCAACTTGATTTCGCCAGCGGTGGCGCCACTTTCAAAGACGTTTTCATCGAGCTAAAGTACATACCCGTGGTGGGCAACCTGCGCATGGGACAATTTAAAGAGCCATTCCGTTTGGAGGTATTGACGAGCAGTAATTACTTGACCTTCATGGAGCGCCCGTCAATTATAGCATTCATGCCGGAGCGCAATTTCGGAGCAATGATTCATAATGAAATGTTGGGCAAGAGAATAGGATGGCAACTCGGTGTGTTTCGCAATGCCGATGAAGCAGGCAATGACCAAGACGCAGGAGAAGATTACAACTTCACTGGGCGCGCGTCTTGGCTACTCCTCAACGATGCCGAACACCACCGGACGATGCAAATCGGCGTGGCCTATTCTTCACGGTCGCCAAAAAACGGCCAATACAACGCCACATCGCGCCCCGCTGCCCACCTCGCCCCCAAATACGTTTCCACCGGCACCATCAGCGATGTCAGTGCCATGAACCTCGTCAATGCAGAAGCAGTGGTAATTGCCGGGCCACTTTACGTTCAAAGCGAGTATTTGACCGCCTCGGCCAGTGCACCGGGCAACCCGTCTTTCTCGGGCTGGTATGGCCAAGTCAGTTATTTCCTTACGGGTGAGCACAAGTCCCTGAAAAGCTCTTATGAAGGCCTGGACAGGGTGAAACCCAAACAAAATGCAGGCCCCACCGCCGGGGCTTGGGAAGTTGCCCTGCGGTATGGCGCCATCAACCTCAACGATGGTGATGTACACGGCGGACAAATGAGCGAATGGACCTTTGGCGTAAACTGGTACCTCAACCCTGCCACTCGCTTC
>SCUG01000738.1 GCA_004297645.1 Saprospiraceae bacterium
TTTCCTGTGATTAGAGCTTTGATTGACCGGAACAGGCGTCCGGGCCGCTATATAATACTCGGCTCTGCTTCGCCGGAACTCATCCGCGACACTTCGGAATCTTTGGCGGGGCGCGTGGCTTACCTCGAATTAGCCCCCTTTAACTGGCAGGAAGTACAAAATGTGGTGGATTACCGGGCACATTGGCTGCGGGGCGGGTTTCCGGAATCCCTGTTGGCGGCTTCCGATGCATTGAGTTTTGAATGGCGGCTCAACTTTATTCAATCGTATTTGGAACGCGACCTGCCACTGCTTGGCCTGAACGCCGACCCCATGCTCATCCGCCGCCTTTGGATGATGACCGCCCACCTCAACGGCAATCTGCTCAACATGGGAATGCTGGCCGGTTCGCTGGGCATTTCAAACCCAACCGTGCGGCGGTACCTGGATTTCCTCGAGTCTGCTTACCTCATCCGGCGTCTTCATCCGTATCATTTCAACATCAAAAAAAGACTCGTCAAAACACCAAAAATTTATATCCGGGATACTGGCATCCTTCATTCCCTTTTGAATATCGGGGATATGCAGCAGCTTTTGGGGCACCCTGCACTTGGCGGCTCTTGGGAAGCTTACATTATCCAGGAAATTGCTACACGGATCCCACCGCACACCGAGCTGTTTTTTTACCGCACCCAAGACGGCACAGAAGCTGACCTCGTCATTGCACCGGGCGGCATCCCGAAAATCTTAGTGGAAATAAAATTCACCTCCACTCCCAAGGTGAGCAAGGGCTTTCATATTGCTAAGACCGACTTAAAAACCGAGAGAAATTTTATTGTTTGCCCCGTTGACACTGGTTATCCACTGAGTGAAGACACCAGTGTTTTGAGCCATTTGGAACTCGACCATCTTTTGCGGTGAATGTCTGAAAAGATGAGGGCGATATTTATACTTTGGAACGCCAGGTTTTGGCCATTTCCCGATAGCTATCGGGAAACGGCCAGAAGTACAGATGCACTCCATCCGCGGAAAAATTTACTCCACTATCCCTTCTTCCGCAGCCAGATACTGCCAGTGATGGAATTGTTGTAGCGGGTGAAGAGCTTTTCCGGCAGCTTTTCCGGGTATTTGTATTCGAGGTAGGTATTCATAAAAGCAATTTCGTAGCCGGGATTGTCCATGAGGAAGGCCCGCAGGATGTAGTTTTCATTCCAGGCGTAGCCTTTGTAAATCCATTCCTTCGGGTACTCGAAGGGATAAAAGATGTCATGAAAATGGATGTACACCCCCGGCTTCAAAACCGGCAGTACTTCGAACAGGATGTAGTTGACATCGCTGCCGGTTTTGGAGACATGGCTGGTGTCTATGAACAAGAAGTCGCCCGCTTCTAAGTTTTTGAAAACATCGAGGCCCGCCCTTTGAATGGTAGATTGGTTCAGGTTGATAGAGTACCCGCCGCCGGTCACCTCCAGCAGCCGATCGGGGAAAGGTTCGATAAAAGTCAGTTCAATTTTTGAATCGAAAAACAGCCGGTTCGTGTCGAGCATTACAGCCGACGACCAGCCGGAACCTGCCTCTACGATGCGTTTTGGCCGCAGCGATTTCATCAGCCCAAAGAGCGACAGCGCATCGGACCAGGTGTAGTAGATGTTGTCGTAATGATAGAGCAGTTCCTCTTTTTTTTCAAAAGTCCAGGGAGCTTCCGGCAGGCAGGAACGCACCTTTTCGAGGAGGCCCAACTGCACCTCATCGTTGAAGGCGATTCCGTGGATATTGCGGTTTAAGTCATAGATTTCAGCTTCGCGTTTTTTCACTTCTTCCAGGTCGGGAATGGGGCTGTAATAGTGGCCTGGGGTGCTGTGTTTTAGAAAAGCAGCCCGCCATTGGCCCACCCTGGGAATGTAGCTTATCAAGCTCTCGGCGATGTTTTTGAGTGACATAATTTTGCGTTTATGTGGAGTTGGGTTTTCCTGATTGGCTGATGGGATGTTGTTCACAACTATGGCGCCCAAAGTTCCTGGAAATATTGATGCCAATGCCGGGAGGGGTGGATTTTTTTTGGCCCAAAGGCCAAAGCCCCATTCCGGCTCCGTTTTCATTTCGTCCTCAAAACATCCATTTCGTCTAAAGTTTGGCGTCTTTGAGCAGCTACCGCTTGGCGCTTCTGTCTCTTTGTTTACTTTCGTGCACCTCCGTAAATTCGGAGTTTCTACATTTTTTTAAAAAAAAACTCACCAATCATGAAAATGAAATCAACTTATTCCTGGCTGCTTGTGGCACTCGTCTCCTTGTTTTTGGGAAATGAAAGCCATGCTCAAAACGCCAAAAAAGAATCCAACCTACCAGATGGTATCGAAAAAGCGACCTCCGTGGAGGGCATCACCGAATACCACCTGAAAGACAACGGGCTGAAAGTGCTGCTCTTCCCCGACCAGTCGAAGCCCACGATTACCGTCAACGTCACCTACCTCGTGGGCAGCCGCCACGAGGGCTACGGCGAAACCGGCATGGCCCACCTGCTCGAGCACCTGGTGTTCAAAGGCACGCCCAACCACCCCGACATTCCGCAGGAACTCACCGAACACGGTGCCCGGCCTAACGGCTCCACCTGGTTCGACCGCACCAACTATTTCGAAACCTTCAACGCCACAGAAGAAAACCTCCGCTGGGCACTCGACATGGAAAGCGACCGCATGGTCAATTCGTACATCGCCAAAAAAGACCTCGAAAGCGAGATGACCGTGGTGCGCAACGAATTCGAAATGGGCGAAAACGACCCCTCCGGCATCCTCATGGAGCGGGTCATTTCCACGGCCTACCTCTGGCACAACTACGGCAACAGCACCATCGGCGCCCGCGCCGACATCGAGAACGTACCTATTGAAAACTTGCAGGCATTTTACCACAAAAACTACCAGCCCGACAACGCCGTGCTCGTGGTGGCCGGCAAAATTGACGAGACCCAAACCCTCGCCATGATTGACCAGTATTTCAGCAAAATACCGCGACCTGAACGCAAACTTACCCCCACATTTACCAAAGAACCCACACAGGACGGCGAGCGGAGTGTCACCCTGCGCCGTTCCGGCGATGTGCAGGTGGTGTCGTGCATGTACCACACGCCACCCGGCCCTCACCGGGAGTATGCCGCCATTTCGGTGTTGGATGAAATACTGACCAATGAGCCGGCGGGCCGGCTGTATAAGGCCCTCGTGGAAAGCAAGAAAGCATCCGCTGTCTGGTCGTTCGCGCCGGGCTTGAAAGAGGGTGGCTTCATTTACATCAATGCGGGCGTGCGCATGGAAAACTCGCTTGACGAGGCCAAGGCTACGATGCTCCAGACCCTGGACGAGCTGGCAGCAAACCCACCCACAGACGAGGAGGTGGACCGCGCCAAAAAACGCATCCTGAAAAACTGGGAGTTGCAGTTTAGAAACTCAGCTTCCGTGGGGCTGGCAGCCAGCGAGTTCATCGCACAAGGTGACTGGCGCCTCGCCTTCCTGCAACGCGATAACGTGGAGAACGTCACCCCCGCCGATGTACTGGATGTGATAAAAAGGTATCTCAAGCCCTCCAACCGCACCACCGGCACATTCATCCCCGATAAAAACCCCGACCGCTCGGACATCCCCGACGCTCCCAACCTCGAAACATTACTCGCCAATTACAAAGGCAAGGAAGCCATTGCCGAAGGCGAAAATTTCGACCCATCGTGCGAAAACATCGAAAGCCGGACGACCCGCGGCACCGCACCCGACAAGTCCATCGAGTTTGCTCTTTTGCCCAAAGAAACGAGGGGCAACGCCGTTTCCGCCCGCATGACACTGCGCTTCGGCGATGTGAACAGCCTCAAAGGCAAAGCCATTGCCAGCCAATTTGCCTCCTCCATGCTGGACAAAGGCACCGCCACCATGAGCCGCCAGGAAATACAGGATGAACTGGACCGCCTCAAGGCCAGAGTTTCCATTTCCGGCAGCGGCGCTACCTTAGACGTAAACATCGAAAAAGAACACGACAACCTTGTGGAAGTGCTAAATCTCGTGGGTAGCATGCTGAAAACCCCCGCTTTTTCACAGCAAGAATTTGACAAGCTGAAAGAAGAAGAATTAGCCGGCATAGAGTCGCAACGCAGCGACCCCTCGGCCCTGGCAGTGAACAAATACCGCCGCATGCTCTCCGATTACTCCAAAGACGACGTGCGCTATGTGATGACTTTTGAAGAAGAAGCCGCAGCCATCAAAGGCCTCACCCTCGATAATGTGAAAGCGTTTTACAAAGATTTCTACGGCACTTCCGATGCTACATTCTCCGCTGCCGGCGACTTCGATGCCCAAACTGTGAAGGCTGCCGTAGTGAACAATTTCAGTGGATGGGAAAGCTCGCATGGCTACGCCCGCATCCAAAACAAGTACAAAGAAGTGAAGCCTGCCAACGAGTCCATCAATACCCCAGACAAGGCCAACGCCATGTTCATTGCCGGCATGCCGCTTGAAATTCGCGACGACGACCCCGACTATCCGGCCCTCGTGATGGGCAACTTCATCCTTGGTGGGGGCTTCCTCAACTCGCGCCTCGCCGTGCGCATTCGCCAAAAAGAAGGCCTCAGCTACGGCGTTGGCTCGCAGTTCAACGCCAGCTCGGAGGATAAACTCGGCAACTTCACGGCCTATGCCATCTATGCGCCAGAGAATGTGACCAAGCTGGAAGCCGCATTCAAAGAGGAAATCCAGAAAATGCTGGATGAGGGGTTCTCCGGTGAAGAATTAGAGGCCGCCAAATCTGGCTATCTCCAGGGCCGCGGCATGAACCGCTCCGACGACCGCTCGCTCTCCGGCACCCTGAACAACTACCTGCAACTCGACCGCAATCTGATGTGGGACGCCAAATTAGAAAAGCAAATCATGTCACTCACGACGAACCAGATAAATGCCGCCGTGAAAAAATACATTGACCCGGCAAAGTTGGTCATCGTGAAAGCCGGCGATTATGCGAAGGTGGGTAAACCGTAGCTTTTCAAAGCCTTGATTCTAAAGTTCATGGTTCGGGAGTTGCCCGGATCATGAACTTTTTTTTTGAATATTCCTGTATTGAAGCTCGTATACTTTTTTCACCGAAAGGTTGAACCTGCCCTGAATTGTACCTTTTGAATTTGTTGAAAACTTCCCCGTCGTTCAACCGGCCCGCCCATGCGAATTGTTCTATCTTCGCAAAAACATGATGGCTGCATGGTTAAGCATTGTGTCGTAAATAACTTGCCGGTTTAGCAGGTATAGGAAGTTGAGGAGGTTTAAACTCAACCTCCTATACCAAAAAAGGAAAATAATTTACGACACGTCCCAAAATGGCTAAAACGCCAACCATCAAGCCATTCAACAATACAGCCATCCTCCATGCCAGCATTCGCACACCTCCACTGCCACACACAATACTCGCTGCTCGACGGTGCTTCGGACATCTCCAAGATGATGGACAAAGCGCTGAGCGACGGCCAAAAGGGAGTCGCCCTGACCGACCACGGCAACATGTTCAGGGCTTTCCAATTTGTCCACGAAGCGAACAAACGGGGTTTGAAGCCCGTCGTGGGGCAGGTAGGTCTGGTTCGAGCATTTTAAGGTGGTTGAAGGTGAGATTTCCCCTCTGCCCACCCTGCCTGCCCGGCGGCCCTCTTCGTCTTGAACTATTTGGCAATAGAAAAACGCAGCGAGAGTACTCACTTCCCCAAATCTTCTACCAGCAACACTTCAATCTCATTAACTTGGCGCAATCGCCGGTCGTTGGTCATGAAAACCTCGCACTCGCACTTGATGGCCGAAGCCAATTGAAGTGCATCCACGGATTTTAACGCTGGATATTGGGCTCGCAGACGAGCAGCTTCGTCGCAGATACTCAAGTCAATGATGCCGGTAGTAAAATTAGCTTCGTGTAAAAAATCAAGGAAAATGGCAGCCAGACTTTCTCTGTTCTCCTGGTAAGGCTTTATGCAAAACTCGAGGTAGGAAAGAACGGTAGTGAAGAGTTGCGCTTTTTTAACGCTGGCATATTGGAAAAAAAATTCCGCTTTCTCACCGAAATCCGGGTGATCTTCGAGCAGATAAATGAAAACGGCAGTGTCAACGAAAGCGGATTTAAAATCTTTCATCACTGCGCAACTGGTTAATATATTCTTGAGCATCCTGCCCCCAGAATCCTTTGGCAACACCCCGGAATTTCCGGAACGAAGGTTCTGCCCCATTTGGTTGCGGAGCATTTTTTTCCGTTGCCAGTATTTTATCCACCAGCATGTGGAGTAGCCGTCGCAAATCGGCAGCCGGCAGCTTTTCGATTTCAGTCAGGATTATTGGCAAACTTTTCATGTTCATTATTTTTATCAAAGTTATGAAATTTAAGGCAACCACACCCTCCACACTTGTTGAAAACTTCCCGCCTTCTCAACCGGCCCGCCCGTGCGAATTGTTCTATCTTCGCAAAAACTAAATGGCTGCATGGTTAAATGGCCCAATGGCTAACCAAACAGCCATTTAGTAACGTGTCGTAAATAACTTTCCGGTTTAGAATGTTTAAACTAAACCTGCTAAGTAACGACAAAAAATAACCGCTCTCTTTTTTCGGCAGCGAAGCCGCCGAAAAAAGAGAGCGG
>SCUG01000739.1 GCA_004297645.1 Saprospiraceae bacterium
GGGAGGGGATATTGGGGGCTTCGCCCCCAAACCCCTAAGCCAGCGAAGCCAGCGCCAAATACCCGGAATGGACAAAACCTAACGCTCGACAGTATAGAAATCAGGTGGATGGCTGCCGGCAGGCAGCGTCAGTCTCTGAACCAGCCAGCGTACATCACGTAATTTTTAGCAATGCGCTCCACATTGTGCTGAAAGACCTCCGGCGGAATGGCCTTAATTTTACGGGCCGGCACGCCAGCGTAGATAAACCCTGACTCCAAGTGGGCATTTTCCAGCACCACAGCACCCGCTGCAATGAGTACGTTTTCCTCCACCACAGTATGGTCCATCACGATGGCACCCATGCCCACGAGCACGTTGTCGCGGATGGTGCATCCATGCACCAACGCCCGGTGCCCGATGCTGACGTTGTTGCCGATGCGAGTAGCCGCCTTTTCAAAGGTGCCATGGATGACGGCCCCGTCCTGCACATTCACACGATTGCCCATGCGGATGCTGTTCACGTCACCCCGCACAACGGCTTGAAACCACACGCTGCACTCGTCGCCCATGACGACATCGCCAATGATGGTGGCGTTTTCGGCGAGGTAGCAGTTATTGCCAAATCGCGGGGTGAAGTTGCGGACGGTTTTGATGAGTGCCATGTTGAGATTTTTGTAAAATGCAAAGCTAAAAAACCTCTGGGTTCAAAAGCGCTTTGTATTTCACGCGGAAATTTACCGGGCAGGTTGGAGAAAATCCGAGCGAGTTTTTGGTGAAAGAATTATTCCCGCAGCGCCTCGCATTGTTTCCTGCAATATTTCGCATGCTTAGATTCTTCGCGCAACTTTGCGCAAAACGCCGCGGCCCCCGCTGGCACATCCATTCTATGAAAATCAATGGCAAACCATATCGCACCATCTGGCTGAAACCCGGCGACCCCGCCACGATTCAAATCATTGACCAACGCCACCTGCCGCACGAGTTGGTCATCGAAGACCTCACAACCCTCCAAGATGTTGCCAGTGCCATCGAAGAAATGCACCTCCGGGGTGCGCCGCTCATCGGTTCGGCAGCGGCCTATGGGATGTACCTCGCCATCTTGCGAGCGCCAGAAAACACAAATTGGCCGGACTTTTTTTCTACAACCTCTGCCACGCTAAAAGCTACCCGCCCCACCGCCGTCAACCTCGCCTGGGCCGTAATCCGGGTTTTGGAAACCGCCAGGATTTTTGATAAAAAAGAAGAAATCCTCGCCGCTGCCCTCCGCACCGCCAACGCCCTCACCGAAGAAAGCGTAGAACACTGCCGCCTCATCGGCCAGCATGGCCTGGAACTCATCCGAACCCTCCGCCCCCAAAAACCAAAATCCCAAATCCCAAAACCTCTCAACATTCTCACTCATTGCAACGCCGGCTGGCTCGCGTGCATAGATTATGGAACCGCCACTGCCCCCATCTATGCCGCCCACAACGCCGGCATCCCCGTGCACGTGTGGGTGGATGAAACCCGCCCCCGCAACCAGGGCGCCCGTCTCACGGCTTACGAACTGGGCCAGCACGGCGTGCCCCACACCGTCATCGCCGACAACACGGGCGGCCATCTGATGCAGCACGGAATGGTGGACATGGTCATCACCGGCAGCGACCGCACCACCCGCACCGGCGACGTGGCCAACAAAATCGGCACCTACCTCAAAGCCCTCGCCGCCCGCGACAACAGCGTACCGTTCTACGTGGCGCTGCCCTCCTCCTCCATAGATTGGAACATCCGGGACGGCGTAGCAGAAATACCCATCGAAGAGCGCGATGCACAGGAGGTCACCCACATCACCGGCATGGACGGTGGCGAATGGCGGGAAGTGCTGCTGACACCAAAAGATAGCCCCGCCGCTAATTACGCCTTCGACGTGACCCCCGCCCGGCTCGTGACGGGGCTCATCACCGAGCGTGGTATTTGTGCGGCAAACGAGCAGGCCCTTGCCGCATTGTTTCCAGAAAAATTCAAGGCATGACGCACGACGAGGGGTACATAAAATTCGTGGTCAACTGGCAGCAAGCACCTGCCCTGCCCCACGAAGCACTGCACGAAATCAGCCACTGGCGGCAACAGATGTACCAGCACGGCCTTATCGGAGCCTACCCCGGTGGCATTGGTTTCGGCAACATCAGCCAGAGGTGGGACACCGCCGGGCAGTTCGTCATCAGCGGCTCGGCCACCGGCCAATACCCCACCTTCTCAGCCAGCCATTTTACCCTCGTCACGGATTTCGATTTAGAGAAAAATACCGTCACCTGCAAAGGCCCCGTTGTGGCTTCTTCGGAGTCCATGAGCCACGCCGTCATTTACCGGGAATGCCCGGAGGTGGTGGGAATCATTCACGTACACCACCTGCGGCTGTGGGAGTGGCTGTTGAAAAATGCGCTGGCTACGGAGGCCACCGCTGCGTACGGCACGCCCGAAATGGCCGCCGCCATCCTCCGGCTTTTGCGCCAAACGGATTTGCGGCAGCAAAAAATCTTCGCCATGGAGGGCCACCGGGAGGGAGTTTTCGCCTTCGGCGAAACGCTGGACGAAGCCGCTATTTTGATTCTTGCGAAGTTGATGAAAAATCAGCATTGAGCAATTTACCGCTTGTGAAATTCAAGCAAAGACGCGACCGGCGTCAAGGGGCGGGCGTGGCATTGTGGCGGGAGCTATTTTTAGCAAAAGAAGAAATAATCCCTCCGGGCCTCGAAGCCACATTTCTCCAAAAAATCCAGAATCGTGCGCTGGCCGTCCGGTGCGGCGACGGCGATGATGATTTGAGGGTTCGGCTGCGCCGGAATGATTTCAAAACTTTCCATCGTTACACCCGCTATTTCTTTGCCCCACTTGCCGGCATTATCGCAGACCCAATGGAACGGCATTCCTTTATCTAAAAACAGCCTCGCCAGCCGCTTGCCCTTTCGCCCCCCACCCCACAGCACCAAAGGGCGGGAGCCGTCGTAATCCATGCGGGCGAACCAATCCGCTTTCAAATCGAGGTACGAATTGTCGCGGTACCGCTCGTCGTTGCGGGAGGTGCGTTGCGGCCAGTCGCGCCATTGGTGCAGCACTTGCGGCACCGCCAGTATTTTAAACCCGGCGCGTAAAAACCGGAAACAGAGGTCGTAATCCTCCGGGTAAATGTCGTCCTGAAAAGCGGCAATAACCTCCAAATCCTGCCGCCATGCCATCCAACAGGGGGAGGGAATGACGCACTCGCGGTAGGCGTTGCCGGCTTGGGTGCCGCTTATGGCCACCTCGTTGAGCCAGCGGGCATAGCGGCGGTAACCTGCGCCCGGCCCTTCCGCCGAAAAGTATTCGACGAGGCCTGTGGCGACATGGCCTTTCCCATTTTTCACCATTAAATTTTTCAGGGCAGACAGCTTCTGCGGCAGCATCCTGTCGTCGCTGTCCATGCGGGTAATGAGTTGGCCCGTGGCCTGCCGGAAGGCGAGGCGGAGGGAGGGGACGATGCCTTTTTCCGGTGATTCATTTTTACAAACCAGCCGAATCCGTGCATCCATCTTCGCATAATCCTCCAGAATCGAGCGGCTTGCATCCGTGGAAAAATCGTCCACGGCGAGTAGCTCCCAATGCTGCTCCGTTTGGGCGAGGATGCTGTCAAGGCACTCCCCCAGAAACGGGGCAGTGTTATAGACGGGGAGGAGGATGGAGATTTTCATGGCATCTTTAAGAAACGTACAGCAAAAAGAATTTCGTATCCCCTCAAAAAGTGCTGGTATTTCGAGCGGCAGATTTTTCCCCGACAAAATGCCGGGAAAAACCCTGCCGCTCGAAGAACTACCGTCAATTTTTATTAGACTTTGGACACTTTTTTACTAACCCCCGGATTAATCCGGGGGTGCCCATTACGCCGGGAGGTTGTATCATAAGTCATCGCTAAAAAATTGTGACCAAATTCTTCAACGCTGAGGCACAGAAACACAGAGTTGAGTTTGGTTCTCTGTGCCTCCGTGTCTCTGTGTTGAAATAAAAATTGTCAAGCTAATTCCAGCGTTGACTTATGATACAGCCTCAGTGAAACTGTCCAAAGTCTAAAATTTTTAACGGGTGCCAAAATTAACGGTACAAAAGTGGTGGGAACGGCAACAACAGGAATACGCCAATAAGAAACAGCCGGGCCGACACTTCATATAGGCCCCACTTTTTTTTTATTTCGCTACTTTTGCCCCAACCCCAATTCCCCAATTCCCCAATTTCCCAATTCCCCAATTCCCCAATTCCCTAATTTCTAATTTCTAATTCCAGCATGAGCCTCGTCCAGCAATTCAACGACTACCGTTCAAAGATGAACGACAAGATTTTTGCCCGGCAAAACAAAACCCTCAACCGCTTTTTCGCCCTCGATGGTGGCGCTTACGCCGATGGTGCTTTGGATAAAAAAACCAAGGAACTCCTCGGCCTCGCCACCTCGATGGTACTGCGCTGCGACGACTGCATCCGCTACCACCTCGGCAATTGCTACGGCCTCGGCGTAACGACAGCCGAAGTTTTTGAAGTGTTCGCTATCGCCAATTTGGTGGGCGGTTCCATTTGCATCCCGCATACGCGGCGGGCGGTGGAGTATTGGGAGGAACTGGAAGGAAGCGAGTGAATATTATCACCAGTTGTTGCAAGTTTAGCGCAGCGTAACTTGCACCAGGTTTAATACAACTTTGGCTCATGTAGGTTTAGCATGAAAGCCAAGGGGGTTGGGGGACGCAGCCGCCCCTAAACCCCCTCAGCTTTCACGCTAAACCGACATGAGCCTCTATTTTTATAAAAAAACAAAAACGGATGTCCATATCTATACAACCCGTTGAAAATTATCTCGACTCCCTCAACCACGCCCAACAACAGGCGGTCACCGCCACCGAAGGCCCGGTCCTCGTGGTGGCTGGCCCCGGCTCCGGCAAGACGAGGGTGCTCACCTATCGCATCGCCCATTTGATTGAAAAAGGCGTGGCACCCTGGAACATCATGGCGCTGACGTTCACCAATAAAGCAGCCAAAGAGATGCAGGCCCGCATCGAAAAAGTGGTGGGGCCGAGAGCCAACCGGGTGTGGGCGGGCACCTTCCACAGCATTTTCGCCCGCATCCTGCGCGTGGAAGCGCAGCACATCGGCTACCCTTCCAACTTCACCATTTACGATACGGAGGATACCAAGAGCGTCATCGGTACCATCATCAACGAGATGAACCTGAACAAGGAGCAGTACAATGTGAACGCCATCCGCTCCCGGATTTCTTCCTGCAAAAGCAACCTCATTTCGCCAAAACTTTACCAGGAACGGGCCGAATTCACACAGGAGGACAGGCAGGCCAAACGGCCTTTTGTGGGCCAGATTTATGAGAAATACACCGCCCGCTGCAAGCGCTCCGGAGCCATGGATTTCGACGATTTGCTGTTCCGGCTTTACGAGCTGCTTCAAAACCATCCGGAAGTCGTAGAAAAATACCAGCAGCGTTTTACCTATCTGCTGGTGGACGAGTTTCAGGACACCAACCATCTGCAATACGCCATCGTGCGCAAGTTCGTTAGCTACGACGGCAGCCCCCGCAATATCTGCGTGGTAGGCGATGACGCACAAAGCATTTATTCCTTCCGGGGGGCTACCATTCAGAACATCCTCGATTTTGAAAAGGACTTCAAGGCCCACGGCATTCAGACCTTTAAGCTGGAGCAAAACTATCGCTCCACTGAACACATCGTGCAGGCCGCCAACCAGGTGATTTCACACAATAAGCGGCAGATTCAGAAAACCATTTTCTCCGATAAGGGCGAGGGCCAAAAAATCAAGGTCATCAAAGCGATGACCGACAGCGAGGAGGGCAAGCGAGTGGCCGACATGATTTTGGAACAAAAAAACCGCCACCATCTGGCCAACAAAGACATAGCCGTACTATACCGCACCAACGCACAGTCGCGGGTATTCGAGGAGTACCTCCGGCATTACAACATTCCCTACCGGGTGTTCGGAGGAATGTCCTTTTACCAAAGAAAAGAGGTAAAAGACCTCATCGCCTACCTGCGGCTGGCCGTGAACCCCCATGATGAGGAGGCCCTGCGCCGGGCCATCAACTACCCCCGCCGCGGCATCGGCAATACAACACTGGATAAAATAAGTGCCGCCGCCGCACAGGCAGACGTGACCATGTGGGACGTGCTGACCACCGTGCCCACCGGCGCACGTGCCTCCGGCGCGTTGCACGATTTTAAAAGCATGATCGCCCAATTCGGCGAAAAGGCGAAAAACGATGACGCCTATGAGGCGGCGATGAGCATCGCCCGTCAGTCCACCCTCATAGACCTGCTAAAACAGGATACCACGGTAGAAGGCATTCAACACTTAGATAACGTGACCGGCCTGCTCGACGGCATCAAGTCTTTTGTTGAGGACGATGTTTTGGACGGGGGAAGGGAAACGGCAGACAGCGGATGGCCAACACGTCCGGGTGAAGTGGAAGACCGTGAATATCCGGCAAGCCACGACAAGTCGCTGGCCGCTTATTTGCAAAATATTGCCTTGGTCACCGACCTCGACCAAACCGATACGACCGATGACTTTGTCACCCTAATGTCGGTTCATGCAGCCAAAGGCCTTGAGTTTAAAAGCATTTTCGTGGCAGGGCTGGAGGAGCAGCTTTTCCCGTCGTTCATGGCGATGGATACGCCGGAGGGATTGGACGAGGAGCGCCGGCTTTTCTACGTGGCCATCACGCGAGCCGAACAGTTTCTGACCCTGAGTTACGCAAATAGCCGCTACCGTTATGGGCAGGCGCGTTTCAACTCCCCCAGCCGTTTTCTCGATGAAATAAGCGCGGCAAATCTCGACGCTGAAACACCCATCAGGAACCAGGCTGTGGCGACAATCGGCAGGCCCGGCAGGGAAAGCCCGCAGAATGAAACCAGGTGCAGCTCCGGCGTGAGAGGAAATTTTAAACGCCCCGGCCCGTTGCAAAACGTGATGCGAGCCGACCCGAAGACCTTTAAGCCCAACCCTTCGGAGCAGATTCAGACGGGGATGAAGGTGCTGCACCTGAGGTTCGGCGAGGGCAAGGTGCTCGCCATAGACGGTGCGAGGGATAAGCGGGTGGCGACGATTTTTTTCCAGGAATTAGAAGATGAAAAACAAAAACGCATCATGCTGAAGTTTGCGAAGCTGCAAATCATAGGGTGAGAAAATGCCTGAATTCCTTTAAATTGCTGGTGTTTTAAAAAATGACCCATTATGGAAACGGCCACCAGACCTTTCAAAAAAGAAAAAAAGAAGCCCGTCACCATCATTAGCATTGACGGATGGGAGATTTATGACACACGCCCCGTGATGCCGGAGGAGGACTTTCTTACCTTTTGTTTGCAAAATCCAAACATGCGCATTGAACAAGACAAACACGGAAATATCTTCATCATGTCCCCGGTATCATTAAACTCAGGCCACCACGAAAGCATCGTGTCTGGTTATCTTTTCATGTGGAATCTTCAACAAAAAAAAGGTAAAACCTTTAGCCCCTCCACCCTGTTCATCATGCCCAATGGTGAAAAGCGGATGCCCGATGCAGCATGGGTGCCGAATGAAAAAATAGAGAAACTTTCGGATGCAGAGCGCACGACATTTGCCCATTTGGTGCCCGATTTCGTGGTGGAAGTGCGCAGCCCCACAGACAATATCACCGATTTGAAAAACAAAATGAAAGAAGCCTGGATAGCCAACGGCGTCCGCCTTGCCTGGCTGATAGACCCCATTGAAGAAGTTTCCCGGATTTACCGGAAAGATGGCTCGATAGTAGAAATCAAAGGCTTAGATAAAATACTCGGCGGAGAAGATGTGCTGCCGGGGTTTGAGTTCGATTTGAGCGTTTTGAAAGAATAATTTTCCTCTCCTCATCTTTTAAAAATCCGTCAAAGGAAAAGTGCTCGCCATAGACGGCCGACGAGACAAAAGGGTGGCCACGATTTTCTTTCAGGAATTGGACGAGGAAAAGCAAAAGCGCATCAGCTAAACTTTGCGAAGCTGGAAATTGTGGGGTGAAGGAGCGCACTTTCTAAGGTTTCATATTTTCGGGGTCTTGGCGGGTGTCGAAGATGTCGGTGACATAAACAGTTTGGCCAATGATTTTGTCAATTATCTTGTGTTGTTCAATAAGGAGGTACCGATGGCCTTCTCCAAGATGTTCAAGATGCAGTTCTACCTGTCCTATGCTGGGCTTTCTTTCAGAATGAAAGCTTTCTTTTGAATATTAACCCTGATTTTATGCCCGGCCATGGCATTCCCCTCTTTTTTATAGTAGGCATAAATTTCCCGAAAGCGGGCTTTGGCAGGGTTGGTGATTATGAGTTTCATGGCATTACCATTTTTCATTCACCATATCCTCCCAATCAATCACATTGCCTTCGGCAATCGCTTTTTCGGAGGCCAAAGCCCGCTCGACAAGCTCTGCCTGCGTCATCGGTTTTAATGAAATGGAATGGCCGTTCTTTTCTGTTTTCTTGCGAAACTCCAATAATTGATTAAGCAATCGGGGGTCCTGTAAGTTGGCCAACCACACTAAGAGGTCGAGTTTTACTGTATTTACATCCATGATACAAGTTTTTAAAAAATGGCTTATCAAAAGTAGTCCTTTTTGGGGCAATAGTGAGCTTGGCATTTCACAGACAATTATTGAAACGGGAGAAAAGTTGTATCCCCTCAAAAAATGCTGGTGTTTCAAGCGGCAGGGTTTTTCCCGGCACAATGTCGGGAAAAACCCTGCCGCTCGAAAAGACTGCCTGATTTTGGAATACTCCCATTAATTTATGAGGGAATACGAAAAGTTTTTTTCAGAAAGCGCGTTTTAGAAAAATCAAAAGTCCCTTACTTTGCCTGAAGCTACGAATACGCAGATTCTGAAACAACCGTCCGGCGATCCAAGAAAAATGAAACCACGCTCTTTCCAATTCCTCCTCACGTTCGGCTGTGCTTTCGCCACCGGCTGTTGCAACAACTGCGACATGGCAGACGACCAGATGCTCAGCCTCCAGGTTTTTGACAAGGCCACCGGGGCAAATACCACCAGCAATTTCTCATTCTCTAATTTTTCGCTGGCCCAGACTGTGAGGCAAGGCTTTTCCCTGATACCAAGTTTGGAATTTAAGCAAAACGAAACTTCCGCCGTGTTCCCGCTCAATTGCGGCCAAACGTCGCCGGAAGCCTGTTTCGGTGTGATGGCCGGCGGGCAGGCCCTGGAGAAAATTACCGCCGCCGGCAAAACCATCACCGGCCCATGCTGCAATTGCAACCATTCTGCGGCCACCATTTCCTCCATCACCACCCAATCAGGCCCAGAGGTAGTGCTCTCGCCCGGCGCCAATGTTTTAAAAATACGGCTTTGACACGACAACGCCATTCCCTGCTCATCCGCCAGGAAGCCGCCCGCCTCGGCTTTTCCTTTACCGGCATTGCCAAGGCCGGGCCGCTCGACGAGGAAGCCCGCCACTTGGAAGAATGGCTGCACCACGGCTTTCATGGCCAGATGCAGTACATGGAAAACAATTTCGACACACGCACCGACCCAACCAAATTAGTCCCCGGCGCAAAGTCGGTCATCGTGCTGCTGCACAACTATTTTCCCAAAGAAAAACAGGAAGACCCCGATGCCCCTAAGCTCGCCCGCTACGCCTATGGCGAGGATTACCATTTCATTTTAAAAAGAAAACTCAAAGACCTGCTCGCCTTCATCCGCCAGGAAATCGGGGAAGTACAGGGCCGCTGCTTCGTGGATTCGGCGCCGGTCATGGAAAGGGACTGGGCCAAGCGGGCGGGCCTCGGATGGACGGGCAAAAACACCTTGCTCATTCACCCGAAGGCCGGTTCGTACTTCTTTTTGGCGGAACTTATCCTCAACCTCGAACTGCCGCCGGACCAGCCCATGAAAGATTATTGCGGCACCTGCCGCCGCTGCATCAATGCCTGCCCAACGGCAGCCATATCCCCCAGTGGTTACCTGCTCGACGCCAGCCGCTGCATCTCATACCTCACCATCGAACTGCGCGACGAAACCTTGCCGGACGAGTTCCGGGGCAAAATGGACAACTGGATGTTCGGCTGCGATGTGTGCCAGGAAGTGTGCCCCTGGAACCGCTTTGCCAGCCCCCACAACGAGCCTGCTTTTGAACCGAAACTTGAATTGATGAAAATGAAAAACAGCGAATGGAGAGAATTGACGAAGGAAGTTTTTCAGCAAGTCTTTAAAAAATCCGCGGTCAAACGAACGAAATATGAGGGGTTGAAACGCAACATTGACTTTCTTTAACCACTGCCTACGATTCAAATACAGGCCCCAAATTCACCCCGCCCCAAAAGGCGTTAATGCACCGGATGGCTTCGTCGAACTCATTGAAATCAATGGGCTTGCACACATAGGCATTAGCACCTAACTCGTAACAAGTGCGCACATCGCTTTGGTGACTGGATGAACTAAAAACGATGACGGGTAATTTTTTCCAGTTCTCATCGGCGGAAAAACGTTTCAGCACTTCGTACCCATTCATCCCCGGCATGTTCAGGTCGAGCAAAATGTACCGGATAATATCCGGCGCCACGGTGGATAGCAATGCCATTAGTTCTTCCCCGTCGTGGCAATGAATGAGTTCTGTGGCTACAGACTGCTCCTTGAATGCAAATTTAACCAGCCCAGCTTCCGCCATGTTGTCTTCAACCAAAATGACTTTTGATGTTTGTTTATTCATGGTTACCCCCTGATTTTGAATGCAGATGGTGATTGCAATGGAGGGGCAAGGAGGGGATGAAAGTGCGGCGCCTGCCAGGCATCAATTCCCTGAACCACACAATCTGCGTTTCTTTGTGTTAAAGAAAAATACTGTATCCCCTCAAAAAATGCTGGTATTTCGAGCGGCAGGGTTCAAAACCCTGCCGCTCGA
>SCUG01000740.1 GCA_004297645.1 Saprospiraceae bacterium
ATTCCCGTTCATCGTCCACCATCCGCCGGCTCCCCTCCACCGTCTTTGTCATGAAAAAAATTACCTCCGCCCTCATCTCCGTTTACCACAAAGAAGGCCTCGAAGAAATCATCCGGGAGCTTCACCGCCTCGGCGTCGCCATTTATTCCACCGGTGGCACGCAAGCCTACATCGAAGGGCTGGGCGTGCCGGTCAAAACGGTGGAAGATTTAACAAGCTACCCCTCCATCCTCGATGGCCGGGTGAAAACCCTGCACCCCAAAGTGTTCGGCGGCATCCTCGCCCGCCGGGAACCAGCGCACCGCTCGCAGCTTCAGCAATACGACATCCCGGAAATTGACCTCGTCATCGTTGACCTCTACCCTTTTGAGGAGACCGTAGCCAGCACGGATGACGAGGCAGCCATTATTGAAAAAATAGACATCGGCGGCATCTCGCTCATCCGGGCGGCAGCGAAGAATTTCAAAGACGTGGCGGTGGTGCCGTCCAAAGAGGAGTACGGCATGTTGCTGGGCCTGTTAAAAGAAAAGCAAGGCTTTACCGGCGGCGAAGACCGCCATGAACTGGCCCGGCGCGCCTTCAAGGTGTCCTCCAATTACGACGTGGCCATTTTCAACTATTTCAACCGGGGTGCACAGGAACACACTTTCAAACATAGCATCCATCAGGCGGAGGTGCTGCGCTACGGCGAAAACCCGCACCAGAAGGGCGTCTTCTTTGGCGATTTTGACAAACTGTTTGTCAAGCTGAACGGCAAAGCTATTTCCTACAACAACCTCGTGGACATTGACGCCGCCGTGCAAATCATGCGTGAGTTCAAAGACGGCGACCCCACTTTTGCCATTCTCAAGCACACGAATGCCTGCGGCGTGGCCACCCGCCCCACGCTGCCCGAAGCCTGGACGGCGGCGCTCGCCTGCGACAATGTCTCTGCCTTCGGCGGCATCTTTGTTTGCAACAGGCCAGTGGATTTGGCAACGGCGCAGGAGATTGACCAACTATTCTACGAAGTGCTCATCGCCCCCGATTTCGCCGCCGCTGCGCTGGAACTTTTGAGCAAAAAGAAGAACCGCATTTTGCTAAAAATCAAAGACTACTTCGTGCGCAAGCGCACGTTCCGCAGCCTCCTCAACGGCGTGGTGGAGCAGGATGCCGACCTGAAAACCGAGACGGCCGCCGGCCTGAAAACGGCGACTAAAGCCGCCCCTGCGGAGGCGGAAATCAGCGACTTGCTGTTCGCCAACATCTGTGTCAAACACCTCAAATCAAACGGCATCGCCCTTGTGAAAAACCGCCAGCTCACCGGCATGGGCTGCGGCCAACCCTCAAGGGTGGACTCACTGAAACAGGCCATCGCCAAAGCCAAGGCTTTCGGCTTCGACCTGCGCGGCGCCGTCATGGCTTCCGACGCTTTTTTCCCTTTCCCCGACTGCGTGGAGATTGCGCATGGCGAGGGCATCACGGCGGTCATCCAGCCGGGCGGCTCCATCAAAGACCAGGAAAGCATTGACTTCTGCGACGCCAACGGCATGGCCATGGTGATGACGGGGGTGAGGCATTTCAGGCATTGACTCCGGCAGCAGTTGGCTGTGTGCAGGGATTGGGGTATTTTTGGAAAAAATTAATTGATATGGATATTCAATTGGAGAAAATCAAGATTATGCGCCGTTTGGCTGAAGTGGAGGAAGAGTGGATTTTGAAAAGCATTAAAAAGCTCCTCGGCATAGAAGATGTTGAATCAGACGATGAATTTGTAAGGGCATACGAAGCAAATCTTAAACCTATGACAAAAGAGGAGCTTATCCGGCGTTCGGAGAAAGCATTAGAGGATTTTAAAGAAGGGCGGTTTGTAGAATTGGAAGAGTATATTCAATCACTTGAAAGATGAAAGTCGTTCTGTCCCAGGAATCAATAGATTGCCTTGTTAAAATCCTAAGCTATTATCAACGGAAGGGGCATAGGAAGTATGGGAGGAAAATCAGGGCCAGAATTTTGAATAGAATCAGACGATTGAAAGATTTTCCAATGATGGGCCAGATGGAAGAGCATCTTAAAGAAACAGGGCTCGGTTATCGGTACCTGATTGAGGAAAACTACAAAATCATTTACCTGATTTACAACGACTACGTTTTGATCACGGGTATTTTCGATACCAGGCAAGACCCTGAGAAAATGTGAAACATAAATGCCGGTTTTCCGAAAAATATTGATGGGGCTGAAACGCCCCATTTTCATTTTCCAAAATGACTAATTACAACTCATACCAACCCGTCATCGGCCTCGAAATCCACCTCCAGTTGGCCACCCAAAGCAAAGCCTTCTGCGCCGACGATGCCAGCTTCGGCGGCGAGCCGAACACCCACGTCAGCGCCATTTCGCTGGGGCATCCCGGCACCTTGCCCCGTTTGAACAAAAAACAGGTGGAGTACGCCGTGCGGCTGGGCCTGGCATTGGGCAGCGAAATCAACCTCGTCAACTGCTTCGACCGGAAGAACTATTTCTACACCGACCTGCCCAAAGGCTATCAAATCACGCAGGACAAACTGCCCGTTTGCGTGGGTGGCTCGTTGGAAATCAGGGTGGACGGCGAGCGCCGGAAAATTCGCCTCCACCACCTCCATATCGAGGAAGACGCCGGCAAATCCATCCACGACCAAGACCCGAAAAACTCGCTCATTGACCTGAACCGGGCCGGCGTGCCCCTCCTCGAAATCGTCACCGAACCCGACCTGCATTCTGCCGAAGAAGTGGACGCCTTCATGACCGCTATGCGCCAACTGGCGCGCTACCTCGGCATCTCCGACGGCAACATGCAGGAAGGCTCCATGCGCTGCGACGTGAACGTTTCCGTCAGGAAAAAAGGCCAGACCACGCTCGGCGAGCGCTGCGAAATCAAAAACATGAACTCCATGCGCTTCGCCCGGCAGGCCATCGAATACGAAGTGAAACGACAGGTTGACATCCTCGAAAGTGGCGGCGAAGTGGTGCGCGAAACGATGAACTTCAACCCGGCAACGGGCCTCACCACCCCCATGCGCGACAAGGAAAGCGCCCACGACTACCGCTACTTCCCCGACCCCGACCTGCCGCCGGTTTCGCTCACGCCAGCTTTCGTGGAGGAAGTGCGGGCGCAGTTGCCGGCTTTGCCCAATGCGCTTTTTGAGAAATTCACCACCGAATTTCAGCTTTCGGAATACGACGCCGGACTGCTGACGGCGGAGCGGGAAACGGCCACGTTTTTTATAGAATTGGCTAAAAAAACACCCGCACATAAAGCCGCTGCCAATCTCGTCATCAACAAAATCAGCCCTTACCTTTCGGAAACGAACACCACGCTCGAAGCATTCCCCGTGCCTGCGGACCAGTTGGCTGAGTTCATCCAACTCATCGAAGGCGGCAAAGTGAGCGCTTCGATGGCCTATCAGCGCCTCTTCCCGGCGATGGTGGAAAAGCCCGGCCAGCCTGTGCTGAAACTGGCGGAATCGCTCCACCTGCTGCAATCTTCCGATGCGAAATTTTTGGAAAAATTGGTGGATGAGGTGCTGGAAAAGAACCCGGAGAAAGTGGCGGAATACAAGAAGGGAAAGAAGGGCCTGATTGGCTTTTTTATGGGCGAGGTGATGAAAGCATCGAAGGGAAAAGCCGGGCCGAAGGCGGCGAACGAGGTGATTTTGCGGAAGCTGGCTTAATCGAAAATCTGGCTGATTTCCAATTCAAAGCCTTCTAAAACGGTGGATTTCACTATGCCGGTTTCCTCCAAATAAGCCACCAGCCTGTACCTTTCATTTTTC
>SCUG01000741.1 GCA_004297645.1 Saprospiraceae bacterium
GGTGATTTTATCCCCGTTTATGAAACTGCCTTCTCCACCAGCCCCATCTACGCCTTCCCCACCGACGACTATTTTGCCTTGCTAAGTGACGACGAGGGCGGCAACATCAACTTCGGCTCGCTCGACATCGGCGTAGGCAGGCTGCCCGTGAAAGACCCTGCCGAAGCCCGTGGTGCTGTAGATAAAATTATTCATTACGACACCACTCCCATCACCATGCGCGACTGGCGAAACCGGATCACCTTCGTGGCCGACGACGAGGACACTAACCTACACATTGGCGACACAGACGACATTGCCCAATACATCGCCAACAAAAACCCCAACCTGAATGTAGATAAAATATACCTCGACGCTTTCCCCCAAGTGTCCACACCCGGTGGCACCCGGGTGCCCCTGGCCAATGAGGCCCTCAACAACAACATCTTTAAAGGCACACTGGCGATGATATACCTCGGCCACGGCGGCACCAAAGGCTGGGCACAGGAGCGTGTGCTTCAGGTTAGCGATATTCTCAGTTGGCAAAACTTCGACAAAATGCCACTCATCATCACGGCTACCTGCTCGTTTACGGCTTATGACAATCCGGCTTTTACCTCAGCTGGTGAGCTTAGTTTTTTAAATGAAAAAGGCGGAGCCATCGGGTTGTTCACCACCGTGCGGCCAGTGTTTGCCAGCGCCAACGCGCGACTAACGCAGGAATCCATGGACACACTTTTTAACAAACTGAACGCAGAGCGGCCAACGCTGGGAGAGGTTTTGCGCATCGGCAAAAACAAAAGCGGCGACCAGTCCAATTCCCGCAAATACCTCCTCATCGGCGACCCTGCCCAACAATTGGCACTGCCCAACTACAATGTGACCACCACGAGGATAAATGGGCACGATATTTCCAATGGACAAATTGATACCATCCGCGCACTCCAAAAAGTGACCATTGAAGGAGAAGTGCACGACGACTCCGGCAATATCGTTTCCAATTTTAACGGCGTGGTGTATCCCACAATTTTTGACAAAAAAGTCCGGTACCGCACGCTGTCGCAAGATGCAGGCAGCCCCCCTTTCGATTTCGACTTGCAGAAAGATGCCATTTTCAAAGGCCGGGCAAGTGTGAGTGCTGGCAAATTTCAATACACATTCGTGGTGCCCAAAGACATAGATTACACCTTCGGCGAATGCAAAATCAGCTACTACGCCGCCGATGAATCCCGATACAATGACGCCGCCGGCAATTATCAGAAAGTGATAGCCGGTGGCACCAGCCCACTTGCTCTCGCCGATGATAATGGCCCTAAAGTGGAAGTTTTTATGAACGACGAAAACTTCGTCTTCGGCGGCATCACAGGTAAAGACCCCGTGCTCTTAGTCAGGCTCGAAGATGACAACGGTATCAATGTGGTGGGTAATAGCATCGGCCACGACCTCGCCGGCATCATGGACAAAAATTCTCAAAACACATACAAGCTAAACGACTTTTACGAGGCCACCCTTGACGACTATACCAAAGGCGAAGTACGATACCCGCTTCACAGCGTGGCCGAAGGCCGCCATGAAATAAAAGTGACCGCATGGGACATAGCCAACAACCCCGCACAGGGTTTTACCGAGTTCCTCGTGGTGACCTCCGAAGATATGGCTCTGCGGCATGTTCTGAATTATCCCAACCCTTTCACCACCTCCACCTGCTTTATGTTTGAACACAACCAATCCATTGGTGTGGAGATGGATGTGCTCGTCCAGATTTACTCCATTTCCGGCAGGCTGATAAAAACACTGGAAGAAAGAATAATATCACAGGGCAGTCGTTTAGGCAACGATAACTGCATTAGCTGGGACGGCCGCGACGATTACGGCGACCCGCTCGGCAAAGGAGTTTATCTTTACAAAGTAAAAGTTCGCAGCGCCAATACGGGCGATTCATTTCTCAAAGGAGAAAGCGAATTTGAAAAGTTGGTGATTCTAAAGTGATTGGGAATTGGAAACCAGGTATTTTTTCCGCCGCCAATTTCCAATACCTAATTAGGGGTGTTAAGAGAAATAATTTCGACGCTGAAGGACGCTGATTCTTATGATTTTTTATGAAATAAAAAATCAGGAACAGCGTGAAAT
>SCUG01000742.1 GCA_004297645.1 Saprospiraceae bacterium
ACCGAGGCGCAGGAAACCCCGCTCAACGTCAGCGCAGAATTCCAGATTTACCCCACTGGCATGCTGCCAGGTCTCAGAATTGAAAAGGGTTTCGGCATCCGCCACGCCCTGCTTCTGCGGGCCGGCTACAACGTCGTGCGCCATGGCGATGCCGGCAAACACGACGACGAAAGGGGCGGCGGCCCCGGCTTCACCTTCGGCTACAAACGCTACTTTGCCGAAGGGTTCCGCGGCTGGTTCGCCGGGGTGAAAAATGACTTTTGGTTTAATGAAATCAAGTGGAAAGATAACGCCGGCCTGCCCAATGAGTCCGCCGGTACGAGCCGCATCAGCGTGGTGCAGCCCACCGCAGTAGCGGGATTCCTGTTTGAATTCGGCCACGATTGGATTCTTGCTCCGGCCCTGGCCTTCGGCTTTGAAATCAATGTGAAAACAAAAGGCGAACCCACTGGCGAAGGAGCTATTTTCTTGGCGGGCATTCAATTGGGCAAACGATTTTAAGTATCGTGCCGTGCCGGCAGGTTTTCCCGGCATTTGGCACTTAGTAACGTGCGCAAAATAAGATGTGTGTTTTTTCGGCGGCTTCGCCACCGAAAAAACACACCCTTGTTCTTTTTGAGGCCGCCGGAGGCGGCCTCAAAAAGAACATCTTATTTCGAACACATTACTTATCGGGAGAGGCGGGGCTGAGGGCAGTTAACGGTTACAATAATGGATTTGCACAACCTGTCCCGTGCCAAGGGCCGGAAAAACCTGTTGAAGCGAAGTCCTGGAGTTTTTAACAATGAACAATTATCCATCAAAACACCTGAAGTGCCTTGCCGGAGATGCTCCACTCCATTGGGTACCGGCCCTGAAAATCCGCCAATTTATTAGTTCATGAAATCTATTCTCACACGCACCGTCGTCATACTGGGGTTCATCAGTTTTTTCACGGACATGGCCAGTGAAATGCTGTACCCCATCATGCCACTTTTTCTCCAAAGCATTGGGTTTTCGGTGGTGGGCATCGGCCTTCTCGAAGGCCTCGCCGAGGCCACGGCTGGATTGAGCAAAGGCTGGTTCGGCAAATGGTCGGACAGCAGCGGGCGGCGGGTGCCCTTCGTGCAGGCGGGCTACCTGATGAGCGCCCTCGCCAAGCCGCTGATGGCTGTGTGGCTCGCTCCGCTGTGGGTCTTTTTTACACGCACCATCGAGCGCCTCGGCAAGGGTGTGCGCACCGGGGCCAGGGATGCCATACTATCGGCAGAAGCCACCCCGGCCACCAAAGCAAGGGTGTTCGGATTTCACCGCGGCATGGACACCTTCGGCGCAGCAGTTGGCCCGGCACTCGGACTGTTGTACCTGGCGTTTTTCCCCGGTGCATACCGCGCGCTGTTTTTCTTCGCCATCGTTCCGGGGCTTTTTGCCGTGGCAGCCACCTTGTTTTTAAAAGAGAAAAAGCCGCCTGCGGCGAAAGCTGCCCGCGCCCTGCCGCGCTTCTCCGGATTTTACAATTATTTGTCTCAAAGCACTCAGGCATACCGACGTCTGCTATTCGGCCTCCTCGCCTTTGCCCTCGCCAACAGCTCCGACTTCTTCCTGCTCCTGCTCCTCAAAGAGCGGGGCCTGAGCGACAGCCAACTCATCGGCACCTACATTTTTTACAACCTCGTGTATGCCCTCGCCGCCTACCCGGCAGGCAGCATCGCCGACCGGTGGGGCCTCAAAAAAACTTTCCTTTCAGGTGTGTTCTTATTTGCCGCCGTATATGCCGGGATGGCTTTTGCTTCGCAATGGTGGCATTTCGGCGTGCTGTTTTTTGCTTATGGGCTGTATGCCGCAAGCACCGAAGGCATCGCCAAGGCATGGTTGAGCAACATCGCCGCACCTGGCGAAACCGCCACCGCCATCGGCACCTACGAGGGCTTCCGCAGTTTGGCGGCGCTCCTGGCCAGTGCCCTCGCCGGATTGGTCTGGTACCAGTTCGGCCCGCAGACCCTGTTCCTTGCCACGGCGGCGCTCACCGGAACTGTGGGCCTGTATTTCCTGTTTGTCAAGGCCGGGGATTGAGGTTTAGCATAGTGTCGTAATTTAATTACCGGTTTTGGTTTAGCAGGTTTAGTTTAAACATTCTAAACCTCCTCAACCTGCTTAACCGGAGGGACATGTTTCTTAATGGCCGTGCAGGGCTGGACTCAATTGATGGGGTAGGCGCCGTACCGGCGAACTCCAGTTTGCCAAACGTCTATCGTCAAACTGGAGTTCGACGATACGCTGCGCCCCAGTTTTGTTACTTGCCCGGCTCCATTTTGGCGGGTTTCCCAAAAAAAAATCAGTGAATTGGGAAAAAATAAAAATCCGTATATCTTTGCGCACTCTTTGCCAAAAGGGCATAGGGAATTTCCGGTGAGGTAGCTCAGTTGGTAGAGCAATGGACTGAAAATCCATGTGTCGGGGGTTCAATTCCCTCTCTCACCACAAACGCAAAAAGGCAACCTGTGAAGGTTGCCTTTTTTGTTGCAGTAGCCTGCCTCTTACCTTACCAGCGTCACATCCCCCTCGAAAATCTCCACGTGGCCGTCGAGAAACTCCACTTCGGCAAACCAGACGAATACGCCGGGGTTCATTTCTTTACCTTTAAACCGGCCGTCCCAACCTAAGGCGTTGTCGTTGGGCGAAAAGTTGAATCTCTCATACACATGGCCGCCCCAGCGGTTGAAAATCTGGAAAACCCTAATGTTGGACACTTGCCCTCCGGCGAATACCGTGAGTTGGTCGTTGATGCCGTCGTTGTTGGGGCTGAAGGCGTTGGGGACGTAAATCCTGCGCACCTTCGTCACGGTGATAGATACCTCACTGGTGGCTGTGCATCCATTGGCATCGGTAGCAACCACGGTATAGGTAATGTCTGCCTGCGGGGTAGTCACGGCTGCCGGGCAGGCGTCGCAGTCGAGGTAGTCCGGCGGCGTCCAGACCCAGGTATTCGCTGTAAAATTGGTGACGGGGGACAGCGTCAGCGATTGACCCAAATCAATGCTGTGGTCGTCGCCGAGATCCAGAAACAGGGCTGATGGTGCAGGCACAATCACTTCCAGCATGACGGTAGTGCCCACCGCATCGAGGAAGGTGAGCAGGTGTGGCCCCGATTCCAGGCTGTTAAAAATCAATGGGAAAGTATCCGTCTGCACGGAATTGGCGCCGTCAATAGCCACCACGAAGGGCAACACACCGCCTGAAATATTTTCTACGAACACCGAGCCGTCGTTGCCACCCGTGCAGAGTGGCGCCACGGCCGATACGGCGGGTTGGAAAATGCCCTCGAAACTTAGGTTAATAAATATCGTGGAGTCGCAGCCCGTATAACTTCCGCCGATGATGACCTCCGTGCCGGCGGGGTTTGCCTGGCTGTACACTGTGCCATTCACAACGATGGTCTGGCCGGGTTGGAGCAGGGTGTCGAGCGTGCCGTTGGAGGCTGGGAAAAACGACAAGTTGATGATGACCGTCGAATCGCAGCCGAGGTAGCTGCCGTTGACGAATGTCTCCGAACCGGCGGGGTTGCCGGCATTGTAAAACGTACCGTTGATGAGCAGCGATTCGTTGGCGCAGAGCAGCGTGTCGAGCAGCACGATGATGGGCGCACCAAATGTCAGGTTGATATTCACCGTGGAATCGCAGCCGTAAAAGCTGGCATTGGGCAGCACCTCCGTGCCCGCTGGATTGCTGGCGTTATACACCGTGCCGTTGACGGTGACGCTGCCGCCATTGCAAAGCTGCTGCGACAGGTTGAATACCGCCGGGGCAAAATACGTCAGGTTGACATTTACCGTGGAGTCGCAGCCGAGGTAGCTTCCGTTGACAAAAACCTCCGTGCCGAGGGTGTTCAGCTCGTCGTACACCGTGCTGTTGACCACGATGCTTTCCCCGATGCAAAGCGTGGTGTCGAGATTGTTTACGATGGGCGGGTCGAAACTCAGATTGACCATCACCGTCGAGTCACAGCCATTCACGCTGGCATTGGCGAACACCTCGGTGCCCACGGAGTTGGCGGCATCGTACACCGTGCCGTTGACGGTGATGCTGCCGTTGCTGCACAGCGTTTGCGTCAGATTAAAATTAGAGGGTGGGAAAAACGACAATGCCACATTCACCGTCGAATCGCAGCCCAGATAACTGGCGTTCGCCAAAATTTCCGTGCCGGCAGGGGTGGCCACGTCGTAGGTAGTGCCGTTCACGTTCAGGCTGCCGCCGGGGCAGAGGGTCTGGGCCAAATCGAAAACGGCAGGTGGGTAAAAACTCAGATTGATGAACACCGTCGAGTCGCAGCCGAGGTAACTGCCGTTTGGAAAAGTCTCCGCGCCGGAGGGCGTGCTGCTGTCGTACGTGGTGCCGTTCACCACGATGCTGCCGCTGGCACAGAGCGTGGAGTCCAAGTTAAAAGTGACTTGTTGGTTGAAAGTGAGATTAACGAATACCGTCGAGTCGCAGCCATTGGCGCTGGCGTTGGCGAGCACTTCGGTGCCGGACGGGTTGGCCTCGCCGTACACCGTGCCGTTTACGGTGATGGTATTGCCGGGGCAGAGGGTTTGAGTTAAATCGAAGGTAGCTGCCGGGTAAAATGTCAGCGCCACATTCACCGTCGAGTCGCAGCCGTTGGAGCTGGCATTTGCGAGAATCTCCGTGCCAGACGGGTTGGCCCCGCCGTAAACCGTGCCGTTCACCATGATGCTGCCGCCGGGGCAGAGGGTTTGGGTCAAATCAAAGGAGGCTGCCGGGAAAAACGACAGCATCACGTTCACCGTCGAGTCGCAGCCATTCGCACTACCGTTGATAAAAACCTCTGTGCCTGCCGGGTTGAATTCATCGTAAATGGTACCGTTAACCACCCTGCTTTCGCCGGGGCAAAGCGTGGGCGACAGGTTCGCCGTGGCTGTGGGGATGGCCACCACCTGCGGTGGAAAAAGCAACCCGCCCGCGGCAGTGCACAGTCCATCCGTGACGGAAAGCACGTCCAAAATGAGTGTGTCGTTCGACACGCCGAAGCTGGCAGGGCAAATATTCAGCGTGGTATTGCCTGTTGCCGACGACAGCGTGTCAACGGTGGCGGTGCCATTTACCGCCACTTCGTAAATCATGCTGAACGGTGCCTGTCCGGCAAATTGTACCGTAAATTCAAAGCAGTCGTTTTCGCAGACCGTGCCCCCCTGGCTGAACACAACCTGAGGCGACACAAATTCGACCGGCACACCCTGCGACACGGAGAGGCAGGGGTCGGTAAGGTCAATGCCACCCGTGCCGTCGCCGTTGCCGGCTACCGCCGAAACGTACCATGTCTGCCCGGCCAACACACCTGCCGGAAACGGAAAGCTGGTGGTGCCACTCACGGCAATGACGGTGCCCAACTGCGCTCCGGGGTCGTCGTGTAGCATGAACAGCAGCAGGTCGCCGGGGTCGAGGGTTTCGTCGCCATTGTGCACGACGGAGAAGGCCGAGTCGAGACAGACGAGCACCGGCGAGCCAGTGAAATTCATGGTGCCGGAGAACGTGGTGCAGTTGCAATCTGCCGAGCCGCTGATGGCCACCGGGCCGCAGCCGTTGGCGTCGTCGAGCAGGAAGGTATAATTGGTGCCGCTGGGCATGGGCGCCGAGGTAAAATTGCTGCCACCTACTGCTACTCCGTCCACGGTGTAAGTGGCCGGGACGCCGCCGCTGATGCTGAAGCTCACGGTGAACTCCTGCGTGGCCGGGTTGCAGTTTTCCGCCAGGTTGGAAAATGCAGGTGGCATCAGCAAAGCGACCGTTGTCGTGCCGGCCTCCGCACAATTCGCCGAAGGCGTAAAATTCAGGGTAACGCTGCCGTTGAGTCCGGCGGGGTCGAGGCTGTCGCCAGTGACACCTGGTCCGCTCCACACGCCGGCGGGAAAGGCCGGGTCAGCAAGGGGCACCAGGCCGAATAGCCCGCCGCTGGTGCAAATGCTGGCCGTGCCCAACATGGGCGTATCCGGCAGATTTACCAAAATAAAAGTTGTGGCGGTATCAGTGCAATTCGCCGAAGGCGCAAAGGCCAGCGTGACGTTGCCGTTTTGACCCGCAGGGTCGAAATTGCTGCCGCTCACACCGGGGCCACTCCAGGTGCCCGCCGGGAAATTGGGGTCGGCGAGGTTGTTCAGGTTGTACAGCCCGCTCGTTTCGCAGAGCGTATCCGCTGCGAGCTGCGGGATGGCGATGGTATTCACCAGAATGGCTGCCGTGGCAGTATCGGCGCATTGCCCGGCACCGGGCGCAAAAGTCAGAATGATATTGCCGCTCAGCCCGGCCGGGTCGAAATTGTTGTTCGCCACGCCTGCTCCGCTCCAGTTGCCGGTGATGCCACTCTGCGTAGTGGGCAGGGCTGCCGGGGTTTCATTTTCACACAAAGAAACGGGCAGGCCCGAAATGACGGGCACCACGAGGGTATCCACCACGGCGACGGCTGCGGCGGTATCGGCGCATTGCCCGGCACCGGGCACAAAAAGCAGCGTGACACCGCCGCTTTGACCCGAAGGGTCGAAGGTATTGTTGGCCACGCCCGGTCCGGCCCAGTTGCCGGTGATGCCACTCTGCGTGGTGGGCAGTGCTGCCGGGGCCGATGCTTCGCAAAGCGTATCCGGCACGCCGGAAATGGCAGGCACAATGGGTGTATTCACGGTGACCGTCGTCGTGGCGGCGGTGGCGCAGAGGCCGGCCGCGGGCGTGAACGTCAGCGTGACGTTGCCGCTTTGACCCGCCGGGTCGAAATTGTTGCCGCTCACGCCGGGGCCGCTCCAAATGCCGGTGGGATATGCCGGGTCTTGCAGGGTGGTAAGGTTGAGCAGCCCGCCCGTTTCACAAACCGCCGCTGTTTGCAACGCAGGGATGGTGGGCGGATTGACAGTGATAGTCGTGATGGCAGGCAACGCACAGGGAGTGGTGGGGCTGAACGACAGGGTGATGTTTCCGTTTAAACCCGCGGGGTTGAAGGTGTTGCCGGTGACGCCCAAACCTGCCCAAACGCCGGTGGGATAGGCCGGGTCTTGAATGGTCGTCAGGTCGAAGGGCGGGCCGGTTTCGCAGAGCGTGGCAGAGCCGGGAGCGGGCACGCCAGTGGTGTTCACCGTCACGGTGAGTGTCGCCGTATTGGCGCATTGGCCGGGGTTTGGGGTAAACGTGAGCACGGCGCTGCCATTGACACCACCGGGATTGAACAGGTTGTTGGTCACGCCCTGTCCCGACCAGTTGCCGCTGATGCCACTTGGATTTATTTGCAAAACAACCGGCGGGTCGGTGGTGCAATACGGCCCGATGGGCGTGAGCACCGGCGTGACGGCTGTGTTGACGGTGATGTCCATCGTGGTGGTGGTGGCGCATTGGCCGGGGTTGGGGGTGAAGGTGATGGTCGTGGTGGTGCCGCCCAATCCGGCGGGGTTGAAGGTGGGGCCAACATTCCAACTTCCCGTCACTCCTTGTTGTGAAACGGTGGGCAGCACAAATGGCGGGGCGGTTTCGCAGAGCGGCCCGATGGCGGCAAAAGTGGGCGTGGTGGTAGTGCCGGCAGTTACCACGACGTTGTCGAAATAATAGTATTCGGCGTTGGCTTTGTTGGATGCGAACACCCTGATTTGAAGGGTCGAGCCGTTGAGGCCGGCAGCGGAGAGCGTGCCCGTACCACTGTTGCCGCAAACATACCCGAACTGCACGAAGCCGCTTCCGTCGAGGTTGTATTGGGCGACTAACTGGTCGTGGCTGTTGTCGGGCGGGGTCATTTCCTGGCAACCGAAGACCGGGCTGCCGGGGGCATCGCACTCAAGAACGCCGCCGGCTGTGGCGACTAAAGAAATGCTCACGTCGCAGGAGCCTGCGATATTTATCACCTCCGTCAGCCAGGAATTATCGCCGCCGCCGCCGCCGGTCGTGACGCAACAGGGCGCCCCTTCGATGTCGTTGATGGTAAACTGCCCGCCCCAAACGCCCCACTGGCTGGCGCCGGGGCCGAGGTTGATGTTGCCGCCATCGTCACAGTCTGTGGCAGTGGAGGTCCACTTCGGCGGGGCGTTGATGGTACCGTCGGAGTAAGAGTTGAAGTCCTCGCTCCATATTTGGGAACAGAGCGGCTGTGCCGTGAAGAGGAGCATTCCAATTGCTGTAAAAATTTGCCGGAAGAGTAATTTCATAATGTTGATAGTCAGTGATGGCTGAACGAGCGATGGAGCATCCGGGAAGGGTCGTAAATAATAAGGTTTAGGAGGTTTAAACTAAACCATCTAAACCTTTTTAACCAAACCCGGTAATTAAATTACGACACGTTCCGTGGCACGATTGAGCAAAGGTAAGAAATGATGGATAAGCCCCGCCAGTGCCCGTGTTAACGTTAAATGATGTTCATCACCGGCCCTTCATTCAATGAAATGCCGGGATGCCGGCAAGTTGGGGCACCCTGCATTGCCGCCGGAATGTCTTGTACCAACCCTCCGTCATTTTGTCTAACGATTGCCCGCCGCCGTTTTTGTGAAAGAACTCATTGACTTTGGGGTCGTAGGTGTATTCCGGGGCCCAAACCTGGTGGTGCAGGCAAAGTTCTGCTACGGCTGCCACGAGAAAGTGGGCTTCGTCATTAGTCATGGTGGGATGGATGGACAAGCGCATCCAGCCGGGTTTTTCCGAAAGGTCGCCGTGGTTGATGCGGCTGGTGATGGTGCGGGATTTTTCCTCCGACACATGCAGCAAATAGTGGCCGTAAGTGCCGGCACAGGAGCAACCGCCGCGCACCTGAATGCCGAAGCGGTCGTTGAGCAACTGCACGCCGAGGTTGTAATGCAGGCCGTCAATGTAAAAGCTAAGAATGCCGAGGCGCTCCGGCAGGTTGTCCGCCAGCAGGTGCAGGCCGGGTAATTTTTTCAGTCCCGGCCAGATGATGCCGAGAAGTTCCCGCTCTCGTTCGAGCATTTTCCCTACGCCCATTTCTTCTTTTAAAATCATGGCGAGGGCCACTTTTATGGTCTGCAAAAACGCGGGGGTGCCGCCGTCCTCGCGGGCTTCTATTTCCTCGTGGTATTTGTGCTCGCCCCAGGGGTTCGTCCAGTCCACCGTGCCGCCGCCAGGGTTGTCGGGCACTTTGTTGGTGTAGAGCTTGGGGTCGAAGATGAGGATGCCGGTGGCGCCAGGACCGCCGAGGAATTTATGGGGTGAAAAATAGATGGCATCGAGCCACGCCAGCTCGTCTTCCGGGCACATGTCAAGCTCGATGTACGGGGCGCTGGCAGCGAAATCCACAAAACACAACCCGCCAGCCCGGTGCATCATGCGGGCCACCTGCCGGTACGGGGTGAAGATGCCCGTGACATTGGAACAGGAGGTGATGGCGGCGATTTTCGTTTGGCGGCTGCGGTATTTTTCGAGCAAGTCTTCCAGATGTGTCAAATCCATCAGGCCGTCCTCGTCGGGGTGAATGATTTCTACCGTGGCGATGGTCTCCAACCAGGAGGTTTGGTTGCTGTGGTGCTCCATGTGGCTGATGAATACGACGGGGCGCTCGTCTTCGGGGAGTTGCAATTTTGACTGGAAGCGCTCGTGGATTTTCATGCCGAGGATGCGCTGAAACTTGTTGACCACGCCGGTCATGCCACTGTTGGAGGAGATGAGAACGTGGTAGTCTTTGGCACCCACATGGCGCTTGATGAGGAGCTTGGCCTGCTGGTAGGCTTTTGTCATGCACGAGCCGGTGACGGTGGTTTCCGTGTGGGTATTCCCCACGAACGGGCCGGCAGCCTCGCTCAGAAATTCCTCGATGGGCCGGTACAGGCGGCCGCTGGCCGTCCAGTCGGCGTACAATATCTTCTGCTCACCAATGGGCGATTGAAATGTCTGGTCAATGCCGATGATGTTTTGGCGGAAGGGCCGGAAGTAGGACTCAAGCATGTCTGAATTATTTTGTGTGGATGGTTCTGTCACGTTCCGCTGGGTTATTCCGGCAAAAATAGAACTCAGCGGCGACATTCGCCGTGTTCCACCAGAGGGCATTTGACAATATCGGCCGGCGGTGTAGCTTTGGCCCTTTTCCACATGGAAATTTCAAACCCAACCTATGGACTTCAGCCTGCTCAATTTCCTTGAAATCATCGCCACCGCCTGCGGCTTGGTTCACGTCTTTCTGCTCACCCGCGAGAAGGTCATCGCCTGGCCATTCGGCATCGCCACCGTGTCCATCTACGTTTATATTTTCTTTGCATCGAGACTCTATTCCGATGCCATCCTGCACGTCTGTTACATCTTTATCAACAGCTATGGCTGGTACAATTGGGCACGCCGGAAAGATGCGCTGGCAGAGGTGAAAATCAGCAGAATGAGACCATCGGAAATCGCCATACTTGCCGCCATCATCTTTGCCGGCTCCATCGCCTGGGGGTATTTTATGGACAACAACACCGACGCCGATTTCGCCTATTACGATGCCTTCACCACCGTGGCCAGCCTGTCGGCCCAGTACCTTTTGACTCAAAAGAAAATCGAAAACTGGGCTGTCTGGATCGTGGTGGATTTGGTGGCCATTCCCATCTATTTGCTGAAAGAGTTGTACGTCACCTCCGGGCTGTATTTCGTGTATTTGCTGCTTTGCATTTCGGGGTTGATGGGATGGTGGAAAACGCTGAGACAGCACACTGCCATTGACTAATTTTAAATGAATGCCTGCCAAAAATGTGGGCACGCATTGCCGGACTTCAGTCCGGCGCAGCCACCTGCCGGACTGGGGTGCGGCAGTACAGGCGCATCATAGCACCCCCGGAATGACGGCCTTTCTTTCCGCAGGATAATCCTTGAAATTTTGCCGGTACCACCGGTGGTGGCTGAGTGCTCGTGGCACCAGATTCGCCGCTGTCCAAATGGCGAAGCTCGCCGCCGGGAGGTTCCAGCACAGGATGGCGAAGCCCGTCCATTCTACTATTTCCCCAAACAAATTGGGACAGGAGATGTAGCGAAACAGCCCGCCCTGCGGGATTTTATACCCTGGCTCGCCAGGTTTGCGCAAGCCAAGCAGTATGTTGTCGGAGTGGATATTGACGGCTGCACCCATGAAGAATAGCGCCGTGCCGCCGATGAATTGAGGGGTGAAAAACCAACCATTCGTGTACCCTTCTGCTAAGTTTCCGAGAAAATATCCATTGACGAACCCGTTCACCAAATTGAAAAAAGCAGCCGAACCAACGATGACGGCGGGCACCCGCTTCCCTCCCATTTTTGCACGCAGCGGATAGAGCAGGCTGCGGTTTAGGTAGTGCGCTATCCACAGCACGAAGATAAACCTTAGCGCTTCCGTTTTCGCTCCCGTGCCGTGGTAGAAAAAATGGGTAAAGGTGAGCGGCGACACTATTTCCATCAACATCCAACCCCAGCGATATGGCAGGGTGATGCCCCATTTGCGGTTGGTGTGGCGGCCGTATGGTGCCGTGATTTTCAGTTGCACGGGGACGAGCAAGACGGCGAGAATAATCCAGCCCCAGACAACTTGGAAAAAATGGGTTTCAAGCATTGTGACGAGGGTTTTCTGTGCCTGGGTCAAATGGTTGAGGAGGAATGCAAAGTGGCCGGGTGCCACTGAGTATAATGCCGTCAACTTAAGACCTCGAAGAGGTCGCCTGTTGGTAGAAATGACACCCCCTTGCCCTTGCCGGCTTCGTAGAGGTCGAACGTTTCGGGTGACATTCGACCTCTGCGAGGTCGGGAACGGGGCTTTGTCCTTCATTTCTACCAACATGGGATTTCTCCGAAATCCTACCAACATGGGATTTCTCCGAAATCCTACCAACATGGGATTTCTCCGAAATTCTTAAGTTGACGGCATTAGCCGCTGAGTCACCCGGCCACTACCGGCCGCTTTGGCCCATCACCGCTTCCTTCTCTTCGTCATAGTAGCAGCGGGTTTTGTTTTTTTGATTTCCGCTGACGGCAGATTCATCGCATTGGGGAAGGCGTAGTTGGTGGCAAACCAATAGACGCCCCAAATCGTGAGGGCGATGACCAGAAGCGATGCCACGAGCGAAATTTTTTCCCCGTTGAAATAAGTTTGCGGCGCAAAAATCATCTTCACTTCGTGTTGCCCTGCGGGCAATTTTGCGGCACGCAAAATAAAATCGGCCTTGGTAAAATCAGGGGCCTTCTTCCCATCAATGTAAAGGTTCCAGCCTTTTGACGGTGGGTAGTACACCTCCGAAAACAGCGCCAGTTGGTCAGTGGCGGCCGAGTAGCTGTACACCATTGTGTCGGGGTGGTAGTGCGTCAGCCGGATGGTGGCCGAACTGTCGAACTGCGGCTGCCAGCCTTCGAGGCCATTGAGAAAAGCTTTTTGAATAACGGCCTTTTCTTTGGGGTGCAGGCTCTCCAATGCGGCGATTTCGGCGTCGCCATTTTCCACCACATCGTAAGATGGCACGAACCAGGCGTTGCCGGCGGCTTCGGCATTTGGGATTACCTCGTCTTTTTGCCCGATAAAATATTTGGTGTTGAGCATGCCGTAAATATGGCTGTATTTGGAAGGGTCGCCGAGGTAGCGCTCAATCAATTCCTGGTAGCGCATGAGTTTGGCGGCATGGTATCCACCCATGCTCAGGTGGTGGTAGCTCGTGATGGCATTGGAGAAGGGGTTGCGCCGGAAGTCGGCCACCCGGTAATAAGTATCGGGGTCTTTCAGTATTTGCTCATCGGCGGAGGTAGGTGCTGTGATGCGGTTTTTGTCCGTGCTGTTGATGTATTTTTCGCTGTTGATGAAGCGCAGGCCGATACCCCAAATATCAATGAGGGCCAGTGCGCCGATGGCGAGCGCGGCCCACAGCGGCTTGAAGTTTTTTTTCAAAAAATACCAAAGCACCAAAAACCCGCCGGCCACAAACACGAGGGAGCGCAGGGCGTCGGCCCGAAGCAAACCGGCCCGGTCTTCGGCGAGGGCGGTAGCAACTGCCGCCGGGAAATCCTCTCCTTCTTTATGAAAATCTAAGCCGAAGCTGAGCAGCAGGGCCATCACAACAAGCCCTCCGGCGATGCCTCCCGCCGTGAGCAATGCTTTCCTTTTTTCGATGACCGGGGTGCTTTTTTCAAAAAATGCCTGCAATCCAAGGATGGCGAGCAGGGCCACCAGCATGTTGGTCACGGCCAGCACGGTGGTCGCATCCCGGAATTTGTTGTACAGCGGCAGGTGGTCGAAGATGAAATAGTTGAGGGCTTTAAAGTTGCCGCCCCAAGACAACATGAGTGTGAGCACCACAGAAGCGAGGAGGTACCATTTGAGCGGTTTTTTCACCAAAAAAGCGCCGAGGAAAAACAGGAAAATCAGCACGGCACCCATGTACACAGGCCCTCCGGTGAAGGGCTGGCTGCCCCAATAATGGTCTGTTCGCTGGGCCAGTGAGGTGGCTTGTTCAGCGTTTTGCATTTGCCGCAGGGCGGCAATGGTGGCGCTGTTGGCGTCGCTGGCAAAACCCTCGCTGCTGCTGCCTCCCATGAAATTGGGCACGAGCAGGTTGAACGTTTCCAACTTTCCATAGCTCCACTGGAAAGCATAATCTTTGGAAAGCCCCCCACCTTCGATAGCAGTGGAGCCGCTGCTGCCGGATTTATTGGTCAGCTCCGATTGGCCGCGGATGGTTTCGGCGGCGTATTCCTGCGTGGTCATCAGGCGGCCGGCGTTGGTGGCCACGGCAAGTAATACGGCAGCGATGGAAATGGCAGCGGCTGTGATGAAATTCTTAATCGTGCCGTTGCGGCTGGCTTCGAGCAGATATACCGCGCCGAACACGAGCAGCGTGAGGAAGAAATAATAGGTGATTTGCACATGGTTGGCGTAGAGCTGAAGCCCCGTGAACAGGGCCGTGAGGGCGCCGCCTATCCAATACTTACCGCGGAAGGTGAGAATGATGGCCGCCAAAATGGGCGCCATGTAGGCCGATGCGATGATTTTGGTGGAGTGGCCGGCCTCCGCCAGCGACAGGTGGTTGGCCGCCAAACCAAAACAAGAGGCCCCGGCAATGGCTATCCGCCAGTCCACACCCAGCACGATGAGCAGCAGGTAAAAGCCAGCCATCACCAGCAAGATGCCTGTGTGCGGTGGCGCCATGTGGTTGCCCAAAAGGAAGCCCCTCGACACATATTGCAATGCGTTGGAGGTGGGGTACATTATCTGGTACGCCGGCATGCCGGCAAACATGGAGTTGGTCCACAGCGGGTACTCGCCGGTCTTTTCGTGGATTTTCCGCATTTCCATCTGCATGCCGGTGGCCTGTATGTTGTCGGACTGTTGCAGCGATTTTCCCTGGAAGACGGTGGGAGCAAAGCGGATGAAGGATATCGCCATCAAAATGAAATAGGCGATAAGGTGGGGAAGAAGTTTCTGATTCATTAAATTCATACGTGGTTATTCGTTGCCCTTCGGGAAAAAATGACGCCCGGTCTTCCTTCCCCGATAGGGTTCATTTGTGGCGGCCACAAGGTACTCATTTACTCAAAAAAGAGCGGTATTTATTCCAAGTCCTGTCGGGTTGAGAATAATTGGAGAGATGGATTGGAAAGCCTGGGGAACGAGGAATCTATATGCCTGTTTGGAGCGAAGTATAAATCAGTAGTGAAACTTTCGGCAGGTACCCATTTTCATCTTTACCTTTGGCGCCATGTTACCACGGCCACCGCTCGTCAGCATCATCACCGTCACGTACAACAGTGCACACCTGCTCGAAGGCACCATCCGCAGCGTGCTGATGCAAAGCTATCCCCACATCGAATACCTCATCATAGACGGGGCCTCTACCGACCATACGCAGACCATCATCAAGCTGACGCAAAACACCAATGACAGGCTCCTCAATGCCAAAATGTTCCGGTGGGTGAGCGAGCCGGACGGCGGGCTTTACGACGCCATGAACAAAGGCCTCTGCATGGCAAAGGGCGACTTCGTTTGGTTCCTCAACGCTGGTGACCGCCTCTTCGAAAAAGATACAGTGGGGAAGATGATGCAGCATTATTCGCCCGGCGTGGACGTGCTGTTCGGCGAGGTGATGTTAGTGACCGAGACCCGCCGGCACCTCGGTACCCGCAGCGAGCTAACCACCCAAAAACTCCCGGAATCGCTGACGTGGCAAAGCCTGAAACTCGGCATGGTTGTTTGCCACCAGGCTTTCGCCGTGCGAAAAAGCATCGCTCCGGCATACATCGGTGGCAACCTTGCCGCCGACATCGAATGGGTCATCGGGTGCCTGAAAAATTGCCGCAAGGCCGTGAACACCCACCTCATTCTGGCAGAGTATCTCACCGGAGGTGTTTCTAAAAGAAAGCACAAACAATCGTTGTGCGACCGTTACCACATTCTGAAAAAACATTTTGGCCTTTGGCCAAACCTCTGGCACCATGCCCAGATAATCTGGCGGGCCGTGTGGGAAAGGCATGCGAGGTATTAATTCCCCGGGTTCCAATTTTCAATTCTCCAATTCCCGCCGCTACTCCTTCAACTGCTGGATAATCCCCATGAGGTCCAGTTCCTGCCAACTTTGGAGGATTTTGCCGTCTTTCATTTCGTAAATCACCACGCCCGTCGAGGTGAATTTTTTGCCCGTTGCCGGGATGCCGAATGCCTCGCCGTATTGGGTGGCCTCCACTTCGTAGCGGATAGCAACATGCGTGGCATCGCCAAATAGGTGCGTGATGGTAAAGTGAGCGTCGGGGAAAGCTTCGCGGTAAAACTTAATTAGCTGCCTCATGCCATCGAGGCCCTCCTGTTGGTGGGGCCGGAGCGGGTTGCCGTCCGTCCAGTCAGGGTGGAAAACCCGTTCGAGCAGCTCCTCGTTCCGGTTGTGATTCCAGCCTTCTTCGTACCAAAGCCGGATGGTTTCCACGTTGGTCCGGGTCATTTTGGCCTGCTTGGTAGCTGTGCAGTTTGAAAACAAAAAAGCAGCGCAGCAAAGGAAAAGCCTGAGTGTCATGTTTTTCATTTTCGTCAGTATTGTGGTGGAAGGGTTTGTGATACTCAGGCAAGTTAGTGAATTCAGGTGGTTCTTTCTGTGTAGTTCAAAAGCTTGTTGAATTTTTTTTAAAAAAAAGGCGCTCCAAATCGGAGCGCCTTTTTCCATTCATTGAACAACCATCACTTCAACAACGTCACATCCCCGCGGTACAGCAGCACCCGGCCGTCGAGAAACTCGACTTCTGCGAGGTACATGAACACGGCAGGCTGCATTTTTTGGCCGCGGAAGCGGCCGTCCCACCCGATGGTGCCATCGGGGCTGGGGCTTAGGTTCGATTCGTCGAAAACAAGCTCGCCCCAGCGGTCGTAAATGCGTAAGAAGTTGATGTTGGTGACTCCGATGCCGGTGAAAATGCGAAACTTGTCGTTGATGCCGTCGTCGTTGGGGGAGAAGACGTTCGGAATGTACACGTTCCGGTTTTTGTCCAAATCTATTTGCACCTGCCCGAATGCTGTGCAGCCGTTCACATCCGTGATGGTCAGCGTGTAAAGCTGTGAATGGGTGGGGTTGACTGTCGGATTTTTGCAGTTGTAGCACGAGAGTTGCTCGCCCGGCGTCCAAAGGAATGAGTCAATGGGCAGGGAGGAAAAAATGATGGGGTCGAGCACCGTGGTGGAGTCGCCCAATTCGATGGTAATTACCTGAGGCAATTCCACGCCTAAACTGAGTGGCTCGGCAATGGTGATGCTGGTATCCTTTGTGCAGCCGTGGAGCACATCAACGATGGAGATGGTATGCTGCCCGGCAAATACCGGACTGGCAGAGCCAAGTAGCCGCAATATGCCATTGTCCACCGAGAATTGATAGGACGTCAGGTTGCCCCCCCATACTGAATCCACCGTGATGAAGGTGTTGCCTCCAGCGCATTGAATGGGCAATGTTTCACCCAAAGAAAACTGGATGGGCGGCGGCTCTGAAATGGTGGCGCTGACACTATCCTGACAGCCTTTTGGGTCCACCACGGTCACGGAATAGGTGCCGGGGGCCAGCCCCGCTGCAAAGTTGGAACCCGGAGGTGCGATACCATTTTGCCAAAGATACACGGCAGTGCCAAGGTTGCCGCCCTGTGCCTGTACCGTCATCAGGCCGTCTGCTTCCCCGGCACACGATACATTCATTGTGCCAGCGGCATTCAGCGACACCACGAGCGGGCCAGGCTGGATGATGGTGACGGTGTGCGTAAAGCTGCAATTTTTGCTGTCCACGATGTTTGCGCTGTAATTTCCGGCGGGCAGGCCCGAAATGGTGGGCCCCGTGATGCCTCCGGGCCAGGTGATGGTGTAAGGGGGGGTGCCCCCACTTGGTATCAGCGTGATGCTGCCATCGGAGAGGCCATTGCACGTAACATTATCAATCGTCTGGCCAGGGGTGATGGGAGTGGGAGCGGGAATGTCCACCGAAAAAGTATCGAAGCAAATGCCGTCGGAGACGAGCACTTGTTGCGCCCCGGCGCAAAGTTGCACAGCGGTACTCGATGCCACATTATTGTCAGATTCGGTGCTTTGCCAGGTGAAATTGAAAAGGCCGCTTGTGCCGTCACTATAACCGGCGGTGGCCGTTGCAGTGCCGTCGCAGGTCATCCCGGTATTGGCGCAACTCACGGAGTCAATCAATGAAAAACTAACGTCTATGCCAGGAGGTTCATCGAGTGTTAGATTGAGAACGAGGGGAGCACAAAAGTTGAAATCGGTAATCGTGACGGAATAGTTGCCGGCGCTGATGCTTCCCAATACGTTGAATCCGGTGCCCATCACGCCATTTGACCACTGGAAAAAATAAGGCCCGGTGCCTCCGCTGACGAATGCGGCGATGGAGCCTCCGCCCTGTCCGGGGCATTGCGGCAGTGTGTACACGATGCTGTCCTGGGCCAAAGGCTGGGGCGCCACCACTTCGGCAGAGTCCACGGTCATGCAGTTGTCCGTGTCCGTCACGGTGACGTAATAAGTGCCGCTGCTCAGGTTGTTGATGGTGGCGCCATTGGCGCTGTTCGACCAGCCGATGACATCTATCGGGGCATTGCCCGGCAGGGCCACCACAGTAAGGGAGCCATTCGTACTGTTGGGACAGCTCAGGGTATCGTTTTCTAAACTCTGAATAATGGGGGGTGCCGGAGCCGTCAATGTGACGCTCACCGTATCGAAGCAATTGAACGAGTCGCTGGCAATGACCGTATAGGTGCCTGCTGATAGCCCCGTCGCTATGGAATCGGTGGCGGAGGTATTCCAGTTGTAATTGTATGGGTAGGTGCCACCGGTAACGCCGATGGTGATGTTGCCATCCATACCCGGCGAGCAGGATTCATTTTGAGTATTGAGCACCGAAGCTACGAGGGGTGGTGGTTCGCTGATGGTGAATGTGCTGTCTATTTGGCAACCCGCGGCATCCTCCATAAAAACTGTGTAAGTGCCTGTGCAAAGTCCTGTCAGGGTAGAGGTCGTGGCGGTGGTGCCCGATGGCGGTGGGGGCGGTGGCGTGCCGAACCAGTCGAAATTGTAGGGCAGGGAGGCCGGTTGGCCAGAGGTACTGCCTGCGACGAAGATGCTGCCACTGCATGCGCTGGTGCAATTGATATTTTCCAACAGGGCATTCATGGTGAGCACTTTTTTGGCAGGCAAAACAATACTGGCTTCAAAAAAACAGCCCTTGTCGTCGGTTACCCAGAGCGGATAAATCCCATCTGCCAAGCCGCTAATATTAGAAAGCGAGTTGATGATGGTCAGCCCTGGTGCCGGGCCAATAGATGGCCATTGAATTGTGTAATCGCCGTTGCTATTTGGGCTTGCGCCCGAAACGGAAACGTGGATAGCACCGTTGCCAACTCCGGAGCAGGTGGACGAATCAATGGTGACGATGACGGCGAAGGGCGGCGGTTGTGGTAAAAAGGTGCTTTCCGTTACGGTGCATCCGGTGCTGATTTCGGTCACCGTCAGGGAATACAGCCCCGATGAGATGTTGTTGAGGGCTGGGGTAATAGCGGTTGTATTCCATTCGAAACTATAAAGCAACTCCGGGTTGTTTATCACCACGCTGTCTAAAATGACCACTGATGCGATGCTACCCAGACCGCCATTGCACAGAGGCGGGTTTTCATTAAAATTCAGACCGAGGATGGGCGGCCCCAATACCGTTACCTGTTCAGTTGCAATGAGTGGGGTACCCGATGCATCCATCACCGTGATATTGTAAGTTCCGGCAGACAGGTTGTTGGCGGTGTAGGCGTAAGGCGCCACATTGATGGGAGTAGGCCCAAAGACAGGTCCACCGGCGGCATTTTGCCAGGTCACCTGATAGGGCGGCGTACCACCGCTGATGTCAATGGTAAAGCTGCCATCAGATGCTCCCGAACAACTCACGCTATCCTGGGTGGAATTCACCACCAAAGCCAGGTCGTTCACACATACTGAACCGCCAGTGCCGTTGAAACCGATGAAGGCCAGATTTCCATTGAACACTTCGATGCCGGGGCCGGGGGGGTCCACAAATTCCACATTCGTGCAATCCCCGTTATTTCCCACCACATCAAAACAAACCTGAAAAAGAACGGTGCCATCCGGCAGATTCACACCTGCCCCGGAAAGATTAGCCCAACTAAAAATGAGCGAGTCTCCCAGGCTGTTGAAGCTGCTGCCCGGAGCGAATCCCGGCAGGAGCGGTGTGAGGTTGGTAACATTGGTGAACTGGAGAACCGCAGGATCCCAGGTCAAAGCGTATTGTATGCCGGCAATGTTGATGAACCCGGCATCGCTGGTCACGTTGATGCAAATATTGTCGCCGGGTGCCGCCACGGCAGATTGCACGCTTTGCGTGACACTCACGCAAGTGCTCATATTGGCCAAAAGCTGGGAAGACACACAGCCCTTCCCGTCGGTGACGTTGATGGTGTAAATGCCGGGCACAGGTACCTGAAAAGTCACCGTTTCACCGTGGGTGTAAGGCCCGTTTATCACCTGCCCCGTAACCGATGGGTTGCCGATGAGGGTGATAGAAATATCGTAGAAACTGCTGTCGAATTGCGGCAGGCCGCCAATGACATCGAACGTGCCCTGGCATCCGCTTACGCCGGTGTTGGCGCTTAAATTCAAGGTTTCAATTTCGTTGAGATACACCACCGGAAACGCCGCTGCCGTATTTACGTTGACGCAAGGGCCGGCCATGCCGCCCGCCCCTACTTCGTATTGTTTGTTCGCAAAATCGTCTATGGTAATGGGGGCGAACCATATCAGCACGGGGTCGCCACCATTGAAAAAATTCTGCAACGTACCGGAATTATTAAAGGTGATGTTGCCATTGAACCCGCCCCCTGCCGATACCCAGATTCCCTGTGCCGGCGGCGGCGTGTTCAGAATGCAGGGGCCGGTGAGGATGGTGGCCAGGTCAGGCCCGGATATCGAGGGCTGGCAGTTGAAAAATCCGTAGGTAATGCCAGGTGTGGTGGCGGGATTGGGGTCGCCCGTCAGATTGGCGTCGCCATTGTGTACCACATTCATCTCTTCATTGAAACAAAGGAAAATGGTGTCTTCCGTGATGGGGTTGCCGTCAATATCCACTAATGAAACCGTGCCAGCATATTGGTCGGCGCAGGCCAGCTCTGCCTGCCCGTTGCCAGGCATTCCAGGTTCTGTTTTTATACTCTGTGGAGTTTGGGCCAGCAAGTTCAGCGCACCTAAAAGTAGGATAGTAAATGGGAAAATACGGTAAAGCATTGCGTCAAATTTGGAATTTTCAAGCCTCAGAAGCGTGGTGTCAATGTTCCCGGTTTTTGGAAAATCTTAGGCAGGAGACAGTTGGACACTCATTATACAAACACCGCACCTGAAAGCGTGACAAAAGTAGATAGACAGGGTGGAGATTTGGGTGTTTTCGGCGGTTTTGTTCGCCATGTGCCTGATAAACGTCGTTTGAAGAACCTTGTTGCGCTCTTCCAGCCCACAGACTAAAAGCAATGGCAACGTCTGCAATGCTGTAGTTGCCTTCTCTATACTAAGTGACGTGCGCAAAATAAGATGTGTTTTTTTTGAGGCTGTCATAAGTCATCGCTATAAAATTGTGACTAAATTCTTCAACACTGAGGCACAGAAACACAGAGTTGAGTTTGGTTCTCTGTGCCTCCGTGTCTCTGTGTTGAAATAAAAATCGTCAAGCTAATTCCATAGTTGACTTATGATACAGCCTCAAAAGGACATCTTATTTCGAACACGTTACTAAAGCAATTGCCTGATAGCCTGCCGCTCCATTCTGTAGGCAACAAATAAAAACAGGAGGACGAGAATGGCATTGAACGCCAGAGCCATCGTTTGGCCCGCCGCTATGTTATTTTCAAAGTAATTCCCCGCCACGTAAAGCACCAGGGAGAAGGCGATGTATCCGCCCATCCTTTTCAATTCATACACCACCGGGTAATATTTCCGGCCCCACCACCAGCAGGCGGTGGTCATGGAGGCGTAGCAAATCAGCGTAGCCCAGGCCGAACCCATGTAGCCGGTGCGGGGAATCCACCACACGTTCAGCACGATGGTGATGACGGCCCCACCCACCGCAATCCACCCGCCGAGCATGGTTTGGTCGGTGAGTTTGTACCAAATGGAAACGTTGTAATAAAGGCCGAGGAACAGGTTGGCCATGAGCAGGATGGGCACGACTCGCAGCCCCACCCAATATGGCTCGTCAATGAAGTATTTGAAGACGTCGAGGAAAAGCATGACGCCGAGGAATGCCAGCGCCCCGAAGATGGTGAAAAACTTGGTGACCTGGCCGTAGAGCCACTTGGCGTCTTTGTGTTTTGCGTTGGCAAAAAAGAAGGGTTCGGCTGCGTAGCGGAAGGCTTGCGTGAACAGGCTCAGCAGCATCGCCAGTTTGTAGCAGCCGGAATAGATGCCGATTTGGGAGAGGTTCTCTGCCGTGGTGCCGGGAAGCAGGTTTTTCAGCAGTTCCCGGTCGAGCATCTCGTTGACGATGCCTGCAAGGCTGGCGATGATAAGCGGGGCGGCATAGATGAACATTTTTCGCCAAAGTGCCGGGTCGAAATTCCATTTTACCCTGCGGAGTTCGGGGGTCAGCAGTAGCAGCACGGCGGCGCTCGCTATCAGATTAAAAAGAAAGATGTACCCTATGCCGAAGTCCGGGTTGTATATTTTTTCAACAAACGCCGTGGCAATGCCTTCCCTGAGCAACCACGGGCAGAGCATCAGGAAGAAGAGGTTCAGGCCAACGTTTATACTTATGCCTGTAAGCCGGATGGCTGCAAACCGCATAGGCCGGCTTTCTAAACGCAGCCGCGCCAGCGGAATTTCTGCCAAAGTATCAAAAGCCAGTATCAGCCCGAAGATGGTGATGTAGATGCTCTGTTCGGGTTTATAATCTAACCAGCTCGTTATTTCTCCCGAAAAAATCAGCAGCATGGAGGCCAGCAGCAGCGTAGTCCCGGTCACCGACCAAAGTGCTGTGGAGTAGCTCTCCTCCCGCTGTTTTTCATCGGTACCATACCTGAAAAAAGCAGTCTCCATGCGGTAGATGAAGAACACCATCAGGAAGCCTGTCAGGGCGTACAGTTCAGAGACGATGCCGTACTCGCCGGTCAGAAAAATCCGCGTGTAAAGCGGAGTTAGCAGGTAGTACAATACCCTGCCGATAATGGAGCTAAGCCCGTAAATAGCCGTTTCGCCGGCGAGTTTTTTGAGTAAAGACATGTTTCGGTTTACTGCCGGCAAATGGTGGCCCATCCACCATAGGTGCCAGTTGGCAATTAGTGGCAAAAGTCTTTAAAATCATCAACATTCTTCTAACTTCGCCTCGTCGTCAGCGTATAATATTGGATTATTGATTCAAACCGGATAGTTGCACAAACAACCTCAATAGTTAAACTAACTTCCGGCAACCACCAACTACCACCTCCCCACCCCCGGGGAAAACTGCTAACAGATGTTAAACATAGCACTCTTCAAAAAAATTTGTGAAATCCCCGGCGCTCCGGGATTCGAACAGCGCATCCGCGAATTCGTCATCAATGAGGTGACGCCCTTAGTGGATGAAGTTTCAGTGGATAATATGGGCAACGTCATTGCCCTGAAAAAGGGAGGCCAGAAAAAGAAACTCATGCTCGCCGCCCATCTTGACGAAATCAGTTTCATCGTCACCCACATTGACGAAGATGGGTATTTGCGCATCCACACCCTCGGCGGGTTCGATCCGAAAACTCTGACGGCACAGCGCGTCATCGTTCACGGAAAGAGGGACATCATTGGGGTAATGGGCAGCAAGCCCATTCACATTATGAAACCCGATGACCGCAACAAACCACCGCAGATTCAAGACTATTTCGTGGACCTCGGCATGAAAAAAACAGACGTTGAAAAAATCGTCTCCGTGGGCGACCCCATTACCCGCGAGCGCGAACTCATAGAGCTGGGAGATTGTGTGAATGGCAAGAGTATTGACAACCGGGTGTCGGTTTTTATCCTCATCGAGGCATTGCGCGAATTGCAAAAGACCTCCGTGCCATTCGATGTGTATGGGGTTTTTACCGTACAGGAAGAGGTGGGTATGCGCGGAGCTATTTCCTCCACCCACCAAATAGACCCCGATTTTGGCATCGCCATAGATACCACCATTGCCTTTGATGTACCGGGTGCTCATGGCCACGAAATGGTGACCCGCCTCGGCAAGGGCTGCGCCATTAAAATTATGGACAGCTCCGTCATCAGTGACTATCGCATGGTGAATTATCTGAAAGACCTCGCCACCAAGAATAACCTGACCTGGCAGCCGGAAATTCTGCCTGCCGGCGGCACCGACGCCATGGGTTTGCAACGTGCCGGCAGACACGGCTCCATCGCCGGTGCCATCTCCGTCCCTACCCGCCACATTCATTCTGCCATAGAAATGGCGCACAAAGAAGACATCCGCAGTGCCATTGACTTGCTGAAATTAGCGGTGAGTAATTTGGATAAATGGGAGTGGGGGTTTAGATAGCAGTAGCAGTGCCAACTGCCCCTTCCCCATTGTTCATACCGCCACCCCATAATCCCGCAATGCCGAATTTAGCGAGACCTTTTTGTCAGTGCTTTTGCTGCGCTTGCCGATGATGAGGGCGCAGGCCACGTTGTACTCGCCGGCGGGAAAATGCTTGGCATAAGAGCCGGGGATGACCACCGAGCGGGCGGGCACCCGGCCTTTCATCGTCACGGGTTCGGGGCCTGTGACATCAATGATGCGGGTGGATTGTGTGAGCACCACATTGGCACCCAGCACGACTTCTTTTTCGATGCGCACCCCCTCCACTACGATGCTCCGGGAGCCGATGAAACAGTCGTCTTCTATAATCGTGGGTGCTGCCTGTGGCGGTTCAAGTACCCCGCCGATTCCCACACCGCCGCTCAAGTGGACGTTGCGGCCGATTTGTGCGCATGAGCCTACCGTGGCCCAGGTATCTATCATGGTGCCGCTGCCCACCCAGGCACCGATGTTGACGAAGCTGGGCATCATGATGACGCCCTTTTCCA
>SCUG01000743.1 GCA_004297645.1 Saprospiraceae bacterium
TGAACCCTGCGTTTTCGTACCCGAAACGCAGGGTTCAAAACCCTGCCGCTCGAAATACCAGCATTTTTTGAGGGGATACAAAAACAAGACGCTATGCCCATCAGAATGGAAAAAGACCCCCAGGACCAGCCACCCCGCAGAGACCAGGAACCGAGCCGCCAGAACACCGGAGGTGGCGGTGGAGGCCTCGGCAAACTGTTGCCTTTTTTGCTGCTTTTTATTTTTAAAAAACCGAAACTGCTCATCCCCATTCTCATCGTGGGGGCCATTTGGTATTTCTTTTTTGGCGGCAGCCAAATGTTCTCTGGCGGCATGGACCAGGGGCCGGTGGAGCAGGGAAGTTTCAGCTTTGGTGCCACGCTGAGCGAGGAGGAATACGACAAAGCCGCTGTCTTCGAGCCGCTGTCCGCTACCAACGGTGCCGGCAGCCAGTTGCCACCAGCCGTGTCGCTGTTTAAATATGCCCCCCAACGCATGCACCAGGGGCAGCAGGGTTCCTGCGTAGGCTGGGCCAGTTCTTACGCTGCCCGCACCATTTTGCAGGCACGCGCCACCGGCGCCAACCCCAACAGCGTGGCTTTTAGCCCTGCCTATTTGTACAACCAGATAGCGCTCGACGGCTGCGAGGGCGCGTACATGAACAATGCGATGGAGACGCTGCTCCGCCACGGCGACCTGCCTTTTTCCCAGTTCGATTACAACGAGCAATCGTGCAGCCGCAAACCCAATCAAGCGCAGGCCAATCAGGCCGCGCAGTTTCGGATAAAAGGCTACAACCGCCTGTCGCAGGGCGGCAATGATTATGGCCCCGACCTAAATGGCGTAAAACAACACCTCGCTCAGGGCGCCCCGGTGGTCATCGGCATGCTGGTGGGCGGCACGTTCATGCACCAGATGGTGGGTAAAAGCACCTGGCGCCCCACGCAACGCGATTACAGCGGCTATGGCTTTAGCGGCCACGCCATGTGTGTCATCGGCTACGACGACAACAAACAGGCCGTGCAAATCATGAATTCATGGGGCCCCGAATGGGGTGACAACGGCGTGGCATGGATCGGTTACGACGATTTTTTGCATTTCACCAAAGAAGCCTATGGCCTTTACCCAATGGGTAGCGCTGAAAAGTACGACCCCGGCAAACTGGCCGTCAAGTTCGGTTTGGTGGACAATGAAAGCCAGGCGCTCATACCCCTGCGGGAATCGGGCGAGCGTGTCTTCCGCACCCGCTCGCCTATGCGGCCCGGCACGCACTTCAAAGTGGCCATCACCAATTCCATCGAATGTTATGTCTATGTCTTCGGGCAGGAGACCAGTGGGTCGAGTTACGTCCTTTTCCCGTACACAGAAAAACACTCTCCCTACTGTGGCATCACCGGCACCCGGCTTTTTCCGAAAGACCACTCCATGACGCCCGACGAAACCGGCAGCCGGGACTACATCGCTGTGGTGGTTTCGAAAAAAGAGCTGGATTGGAATGTGGTGAACAGCCGCATCAATAGCAGCCGCCAGAGCGATTACATCGGCCAGGTGCGCGAAGCCATAGACCCGGAGGAGGTGCAGAACGTGAAGTTTTCTTCGCCAGATGCGGTAGAGTTTAGCTGCGATTTAAATGGGAAAAACGCGGTGGCGACGGTGATTGAGATTGATAAAAAGTGATGAGCTGGATCGGAATAACGCCATTTAACCCTGCAATTTTAAAATTTGATTTTAGATTTGCAGGGTTATGAATACATTCTTACCTCGCATCCTCGGAAAAGAAGTCGAACGCTTAGTACAGCACTATCCTGCTGTTGTCATCGTTGGCCCGCGACAAGTGGGCAAGACTTCACTGGTGAAACACCTGCAAAGCAGTTTTCCCGAACCGGCCCTTTATCTCGACCTCGAACTGCCTGAAGATTTCAACAAACTCGCCAATCCGGCGCTTTACCTCGATGCCTTGCAA
>SCUG01000744.1 GCA_004297645.1 Saprospiraceae bacterium
GATAAGTCAGGCGGGCTTTTGGTTGCCCTTCAAATACTCCATCACCATTTTAATTTCGCTGTAAGAATACTTTTCCTGGAAATGCGCCCTCGCTTCCGAGCTTACTGCTGCCGGGTTGGCCGTGAAAAACGCTTCGAGTTCCACCACTTTTCCTCGTTCCATCAGGCTGAAAATATCCACTTCGCCCGTGCCGACGTAATGCGCCAGGTGGCCCTCGATGGTTCCCCGCACGAAGCCCCGCTCTTTGGCTATTTCATCTATGGTTTTGCCGGCTTTGAACAGCTCGAAGCTCACGGCTTTGGTGTCTGGTTTTAGCTCCTTCGGGGCATCGGCAATGACCAGCAGGTTGGCCGGGATTTGTTTGGCCTGGCAGAAATTTTCAATGATGTGGATGATGGCTGCCCCAAACTGTCTGGCTTTGACCTCGCCGATGCCTTTTATCTTTTTCAAAGTGGTCGTATTGGTGGGCAAAAACTGCACGAGTTCGAGCAGGGAGCGGATGGGCAGCACTTCGTAAAGTTCACTGCCGTTTTCAGCCGCCACCTCTTTGCGCCATTCCAAAAGTTGGGCGTACAGTTCCGGGTGTGGCGTGTTTTGGGGCGCCCTTGCAAAGGCCGAAGCTGGCGGGGGAACGCTTTTCGAAGCGGCGAAATCCAGTTCGGCATTGACTTTCGCATGGGTGTAGTTTTGGGTGGAAAAGCCGGAATGGCACGCCACGAAGCAGGCGTTTTTGACAAACAGTTCCTTTTGAAGGTTGTCCAAAAGTTCCAGCACGGTTTTTTGGACGGCCTTGTTGTCGGTCAGGATTTGGATTTTTTTTGCCTCCGGCAATAATTCGTTGCTGAGTTTTTCGGAAAAATAAACGCTTGCCTTTTGCAGCCGTTGTTGAAGGGGTTCCAATTCCTCCGGCATTTCCGTTTGTTGAAAATAGCCGCTGAGCTGCGGCAGGAATTTGTCGGCCACCGAAAGAACCTGTTCCCTGGCCTTCCCTTCCAGCGCCTTCAGTTGCGCGAAGGCCGTCCCCTGGAGCGAGCTTTGGTGTTCCAAAAACTGGCGGTTCAACTGGTCGAAATACCGCCTCGTGGTTTTGAAATCGAACAGTTCCAGCAGCAAGCTGTGTTGGTATTCCCGCTTTGCCAGTTTCAGGTCGGCTTCGCTGGGTGCGTTTTTCTCCGCTTCCTCGGTGTAGGTTTTCACCACCGAATCAGTTTTGACGCTGGAGTAGGCGATTTTCGAGTGCAGCACGAGGCCCTCGAAACTCTTGCAGCGGCTCAATGCCACATAGACTTGCCCGAATGCAAAAGCCGCCTGCGCGTCAATGATGGCCCGCTCGAAGGTCAGGCCCTGGCTTTTGTGGATGGTGATGGCCCAGGCCAATTTCAGCGGGTATTGGGTGAAGGCGCCGATAATCTCTTCCTTCACTTCCTTCGTCTGCTCGTTCAGGGTGTACTTCACGTTGTCCCAGGTGATGGGCGACACCTGGATGTCCGTTGCCTCGCCGGGGCATTTCACACAAACCACCCCTTTTTCGATTTTGGTGATTTGGCCGATTTTCCCGTTGTAATAGCGCTTTTCGGGGGAGAGGTCATTTTTGACAAACATGACCTGGGCGGCTTTTTTGAATTCGAGGGTTTCCTCCGTGGGATAGGCATGGGCGGGGAAGTCGCCCTCTATTTTTGCTTTGAAAATATGGACAGGCTCTTCGATGGCCGCGAGTTTTTGGGCGTTGATTTCGTGGGCCGCGGCATTGTGGGAGGTGAGCGTGATGTAGCCGTCTTCCTCCGGCGGGTGGAAGTCGGCGCGGTAGCGGCTGTTGAGGGCGTCGAGCACGGCCGTGTCCAAATGGTTGTTGCGCACCTTGTTCAGCAGTTCGATGAAACGGCTGTCGGACTGCCGGTAGATGTGTTTGAGTTCGATGGTCACGGGGGCGGTTTTTTGCAGGGCGATGCTGCCGAAGAAATAGGGCGTCTGGTAGTGTTGGCGCAGCAAATCCCACTCTTCCTGTTTCACCACGGGGGGCAGTTGGTGGAGGTCGCCGATCATCAGCAGTTGCACGCCGCCGAAGGGCCGTTGGTTGCCGCGGTAGCGGCGCAGCACCTCGTCCACGCTGTCGAGCATATCCGCCCTGACCATGCTGATTTCGTCAATGACCAGCAGGTCGAGGCTGCGGATGAGGCTGATTTTTTTGCCGGAAAACCGGCGCTGCTCACCCTCCCGTTTGTTGCCCGGCAGGTGGAGGCCGAAGGGCAGTTGGAAAAAGGAGTGGATGGTCATGCCACCCGCGTTGATGGCCGCCACGCCCGTTGGCGCCACGACGACCATGCGCTTGAAACCTTCTTTTTTGATGCTGTGTAAAAAGGTGGTTTTGCCGGTGCCGGCCTTGCCCGTCAGGAAGATGTTCTTGTCCGTGGTGCGGACATAGTCAAAGGCGAGATCGAGTTGAGGGTTGGGGATGGAATTCATAATGGCCTCTCATAGGGTGAACGATGGCCAAATATAGGGAATGTCAGGCAGAAATAACTGCGGCTGCGGCTTGTTCCTTAAACCTTTGGATTGGTAGTGCTTTGCTTTTATCGCATGGCCCTTTTAAAGTAAAGCGTTTTGCAGATAATTGAAAGCGGGGAAGAAATTATTCCCAACCCCAACCATCCCTTGCCGGAAGATTCGCCGCAGTGCTTACCTTGCAACATTTCATGCCCGGAATCATACCGGGAAGGTTGCCGAACCTTAGAGCTTGTTGGGGAAAATTCTAAGCCTGGCCCCCGTTTTTTAAACACCACAATGACAAAAAATACTTGCATCCTGCTACTCCTCGCCTTCGCCAGCCGTGCGTTTTGCCAGCAGGAGGTGCTCGTTTTTGGCAAAAACAAAGGGAACCTCGAAGGGAAGCTCACCCTCAGCGGCCGGGTGCTCGATGCGGCCGGCGGTAAACCCCTTCCGGGGGCGGTGCTGCATTTGGAGCCGATTGACCAAAATACCGTGACGGAGGTGGACGGCAGCTACAACCTGACCATGCCCGCTGGCATTTACACCCTAAAAATCAGCTACCTGGGCTATGAGGAATACGCTGCCAAAATCCAATTTTTCAGCGCTGCCAAGCACGATTTCATGCTGCACGAAGGGGCGCTTGAACTCAGTCAAATCACCGTCAGCGAGACCCGAACGGATGCCAACGTAACTTCCGTGATAGGCGGCGTGGAGCAGTTGAGCATTGAAAAGCTGAGTCCCCTCCGAAAAGGGGGGTAAAAAAAAGTTCATTGAAATAACCGAATAAGATTTTGTGTCCTATGCTGCGGGACAAACTGCTTGGCCCAGCATTGCCCGGAGGCGGGCCAGGG
>SCUG01000745.1 GCA_004297645.1 Saprospiraceae bacterium
GGCAGGTTCAAGAGCAATGAAAAGGACAACGAGCGGGGCATGGTGCCCCTCGATTTCTACAAACGCACCCAGGCACAGATTCGCTTTGCCCTGCTAAACATAGTAGATGGCATTCCCAAAAAGATTCAGCTCAACAGCAAAATAAGAGGCATCTCCGCCTACAATTTTCAGGTGCCCGAAGACGACGCCCTCCAAAGAGTTTTGGGTGACAAGAGCCACATCGTGAAGATAAACTGGCTCGAAAAGGCCATGAACGCCGCCAAAAGCGTGGGCCGTGTAGTGCGCCCCGACGGAGGCACAGGCACGGGATTCCTCACCCCAGGGGGTTACCTGTTCACCAATAACCACGTGTTGACTGACGCAGCCCTCACCAAGGGTTCCTTCGTCGAATTCAACTTCGAGGAAGACGCCTCCGGCCAAAGCAAGACCCGGTACAACTACGATTTTGACGCCACTACTTTCATCACAGACGAAGGCCTGGATTTTACCCGTGTGAAAGTGATGGACAACAGCGCTTCACCCCTCAGCCAATGGGGCAACCTTGAACTCGCACCCGATGTGCGGCCCGTGGTAGGCGACCCGGTGAACATCATCCAGCACCCCAATGGCGATAGCAAGCAGATTGCACTCACAGCCAACGAGGTGCTTTCCGTGTGGGGCCACCGCCTGTTTTATCGCGCCGACACGGAGCCAGGTTCCAGCGGCTCGCCTGTTTTCAACCAGGATTGGAAAGTCATCGCCCTGCACCACGCCGGGAAATTGCAAAAAGATGGCGGCCTGCAAATCAACGAACAGGGCGATTACGCCAGCGCCAACCGGGGCATTCTGTTTTCCTATATTTTGGATGAAATAAAAAAGCGAGGCTAAGGGTGGTAAGGTCTTTCACCCCTTTTTCTTATAGTCCATGCCTGCTCTGAACAGCGCCAGCCAACCGGCTATAAAAAGCAGCCCGCCGAACGGCGTCATAGGGCCTAAAACCAGGCGGAGTTTCTGCATCTCCCATACATCGGCAAAGGCGAGCAAATAAAGTGAACCTGAAAAGAAAACTATTCCGGCTGTGAAAAACCATCCGGCCATTCCCGTCCACCTATGACTGAGGTACCTGCGCAGAATAACCACGGCTATCAATGCGAGGGTGTGGTAAAACTGGTAGCGGACGCCGGTTTCGTAAATCTGAAACTGGGATTCCGGGAGCAGGTCTTTCAGCAGGTGAGCGCCAAAGGCACCGAGTGCGACACTTGCCGCCCCGGAAATGCTTGCGATAAGTAAAAATTTGCGGGACATAGAATGGAGGTATGAGGTATGGGTTATGAAGTCAAATGTCTTTGGTCTTTGGTCTTTGGTCCATCGTTTCATTTGCTGAACCAGCGCGTTGGCATTCACTCCAACTCTATCAGCACTGCACCTTTGTCAACGGAGCTGCCTTTTGATACGACGACATTTTTGACGAGGCCGTCGCCGGGAGATTTTATCACGTTCTCCATTTTCATGGCTTCCAAAATCACCACGGGATCGTTCTGGGCGATGGCTTGCCCGCATTTCACGAGAACATCGAGCACTAAGCCGGGCATGGGGGCTTTTATCTCACTGACCGAGCGGCCGGTGTGGGCGTTGAGGCCCATTTTTTCCACCAGTTCGTCGTATTTGCCAGCAATGGTCACTTTGCAGAAAGTGCCATCTACTTTTATTTCAAAGGTGCGGGAGCGCGTATCAAAAGATACCACTTCCGCCGCGTGCGATTTTCCATCCTTGAGAATGTGAAAATGGCCGGGCGCATGAGCCACGGCGTCCAACGCTGCGGCATCGCCGTGGGTAAGTTGAAAGTCGTACTTATCGTTTACCCGGAGGTGATATTGTTCATTTTTCATGTGTGCTTGTATGATTAAATGGCAAGCCGTCACCGGGCCTCTATTTTCCCAAGTTTGGTCAAATACATTGTTTCAAAAACAGTGTAGGCCATGTAAATGAGAAAAAATGGAATGATAAAAAAGAGGCTGCGGGGATGTGCCAAGCGGTGGTAGGCGATGACCAATATCAGTGTAAGAATGAGCTTGGCAAAAGTAAGCCCCATGATGAGCCTTGTGAAAGCGTTTTTGTCTTTGCTGATGGCGGCCTTGGCCGCCATGAAGTACACGCCTGCGCTAAGCAAAGTAAAAAACCCAACGCTGACGAGGGAAAACTCCTGAGCTGCCTGTTCCCCAAACGCCTGGTTAAATAAATAAATGACCACCATCACCGATAATGTCAGTACCCCAAGTTGCGAAAAAAAACGCCGTTGGTTCATGAATGCTTGACAGGTTTTAGGTTTTCTACTCTTCTTTTCGCAAAAGATCTTTGAAAGTCAGGTAAAAAGCGGCCAACAGAAAAACCACCACACTGAGTGCAGTTAAATATGGGCGGCTGGTTTGAAAGTAGTGGTCGAGCTTTCTACCCACGAAAGCCCCGGTGGCCAGAAGAATGCCCATCTGAAACGCCATGCCGGCGTAATTCATGTAACTAATGGACTGCCTCTTTGGCGAGCTGCCGGGCTTTTTCTCCAGCATCTTCTGCGGAAGAGGATTTTGATGATGTTGTGACAACTTTATCTGGTGATTTTGAGACACCGTTGGACTGCTGCCCCACCATGTTGTAGGTACCATTGATGATGGCTCCCGACTGAACGACGAGTTTTCCATAAGTCACTTCTCCCACCACCTTGGCAGTTTCCCGGATGTTGAGCAATTCTTTGACATGGAGGTGCCCCTCGAATTTACCTTCAATCACGGCGTTATTGCAGCGGATAGTACCTTCCATGCCGCCCGTTGGGCCAATGATGACTTTGGATTCGCAGTCCAGATCGCCTTTGATGGTACCATCGACGCGGATGTCACTGGCAGCTTTGATTTTGCCTTCGACATGGGTGCCCTGCACGAGGCTGTTGAGTGAATGTGTGGCAGCAGCAGGTATGATATTTTTACCCGAATCTTTGCTTTTGTCTTTACTTCCGAACATAGTCTTTGATTTTTGCTGTTGACGGTTTAGCCCCGCCAAATCCGTTAGTACTCAAGTTCAAATAAAACATCAGTTCCATTTTTTTGCTCGTCTTTCGACAGCATTTCGCGGAACACGCCGGCAGTACTTAACTGGATGAGCCGGTAGTTCCCACGCTTAATGTTTGTCAATGCAACGCCGAAGATAGAACTTTTTCGATTCCCTAAAAAAAATGGTTTGGTAAAAATGTTGGTATTTAGGTAGGTTAGTAACGTGTTCGAAATAAGATGTTCTTTTTGAGGCCGCCTCCGGCGGCCTCAAAAAGAACAAGGGTGTGTTTTTTCGGCGGCGAAGCCGCCGAAAAAACACACATCTTATTTTGC
>SCUG01000746.1 GCA_004297645.1 Saprospiraceae bacterium
CCCCACGCAGACGCTGGTTCAAGTCTCCAGACTTGAACCGCATATCAGCATGTCTCTGACATGCGTAACCGCCACACCACATTTGCTGGCTTACTCATGTCGGAGACATGAAAATACCGGATTCAAGTCTGGAGACTTGAACCAGCGTAATGTAAGCATCCGGTCAACTCCATATGCCCCCGTCCGGCCGGGTCAGACCCTGCGCCAGCGGAGTTTTTGAGAAAAGCGGAGGGCATTGCCAGCAAGGCGGGAGAATGGGAGCATAGCCATTCCTGAGTGAGCATTTTTTGTATCCCCTCATAAATTGATGGGAGTTTTCCAAAATACCAGCCCTCATTGAGGGGATATGCAACCATCGTTTTTTAGCAGGCAGGGCAAAGTTCATTCTTCCGGGGTGCCGGACTTCGTCCGCCCTTTCTTACTTTTGCGCTACAAAAAAAAGGAGCTTTGAGCATAATCCCGCATCAACCAGCTCAGCACAGCTATGGCAAATTACAATTTTACCCCGCAACAACTCCGGCAGCAGCGGATGCCGATATATCAAAACGTCATCCGGCTGATGTGGCGGCTGCTGGTTTGGGGCATTATAGCAGCAATATTCACCTTTATCCTCTTGTCTTTTTCAGACTTGCCCGACACAGAAGAGCTTGAAAACCCTAAGAGCGAACTGGCCTCCGAGATAATTGCCGGCAACGGCGAAGTGCTTGGCCGGTTATTTATAGAAAACAGAGTACCCGTTGGATTTGACGAGCTGTCGCCATACATCGAACAGGCGCTCCTCGCCACGGAAGATGTGCGGTACTACCAGCACTCCGGCATAGATTTCCGAGGGTTGGGCCGGGTATTTTTTAAGACATTCCTGATGGGCGACCGCCGTTCTGGTGGGGCCAGTACCATTACCCAGCAATTGGCAAAGCTGCTGTTTACCGAAAAGCCAGGCTCCGGCGTCGAGCGCGTGATTCAAAAACTGAAAGAGTGGATCATCGCTGTACAGTTGGAGCGCAAATACACCAAGGAGGAAATCATCGCCATGTACCTCAACAAGTACGACTTCCTTTACGACAGCTATGGCATAAAAGCCGCGGCAGAAACCTATTTCGCCAAATCGCAGGATTCGCTCAACATACAGGAAGCGGCGATGCTGGTGGGCATGCTGAAAAACTCCTCCCTATACAACCCCAAACGGAAAATGAAAGTGGCGGAAAAGCGCCGCTCCGTCGTACTCGACCAGATGCGCAGGAACGGCATCTTCGACCGCGCAACTTATGATTCGCTGAAGGTGCTACCCATTGACCTGTCCAATTTTCGCAGAGAATCGCACACGCAAGGGCTGGCGCAATACTTCCGCTCCGAACTGGCGCAGATACTTCTTCACGACATTCTCAGCAGGGACGACGTCCGCAAAAAGGCTGACGGCTCACCTTACAACCCATACAAAGACGGCCTGAAAATCTATACCACCATTGACCCCGTGATTCAGAAGCATGCAGAAGAGGCGCTTGCCATTACCATGAAATCCCTCCAGCATAGATTTTGGAAGCATTGGGAGGCAAGGGGGAAATCGCCGTGGACTTATACCGATAAGGAAACAACCGATGCTGAAATCCGATACCGCAACTGGAAATTGCGCCAGATGGTGCGCGAGTCAGACCGCTACGCCATCATGCGCGACCGCTATATTGGCACCTTAGAACAAGACCTGGAAAACGAGGTGGAAGGCTTGCACCTCAACGATGTGGCCATCGAGCGCATGATAAAGGGTGCAGCAGATAATGGTTTTTTTAAAAAGCTGATAAATGACAAAATCATTTCCTCCCACCAGGCTTCACTGTACCGCCAGGCCATGCAAAACAAGCGCTGGAATGAGCTAAAAAAACAATGGCTGGCTTTTCAGAAAGCCGTCACCGTGCAGTTTAATAAAAAGGTGAAGATGAAGGTATTTGACTACAACGAGACCTTCGAAAAAGACACCGTGATGTCGCCGCTCGACTCTCTGAAATACCTGCACATGTTTTTGCAAATCGGCTCGTTAGGCGTTGACCCGAAAACGGGCCACGTAAAATCCTGGATAGGCGGCATCAACCACAAGTATTTCTCTTATGACCACACCCGCAGCAACCGGCAGGTAGGTTCTACTTTCAAGCCATTTATTTATGCCACAGCCATTGCCCAACAGGGCATCTCGCCCTGCCTCGAAGTGACCGACTTGCAGCGCACCATCTTCCCTGACGATGGAAACTTCGGTCTCATCACTGCCTGGACACCCCGAAACGCCGACGGGAAATACTCGGGCCGCACCATGAGATTGAAAACCGCACTGAAGAAATCGGTAAATTCAGTGTCCGTTTTTCTGATGCAGCAATTGGGAAGCGTCGAGCCGGTTATCGAGCTTCTGGGCAACATGGGTGTTGACACTAAAAAAATCCCAAAACAGCCCTCCATCTGCCTTGGCGCCGCCGACATGTCGGTCTATGACATGACCGGCGCCTACACTACTTTCGCCAACAACGGCTATTACAGCAAGCCCATTTTTATCACCCGCATCGAAGACAAGAACGGGCGTACGATATACTCGCAAGAGCAGGAAGATCGGCAAGCCTTACAAGAAGAGCCAAACTATGTGATGGTGGAGATGCTCAAATACGCCAGCGGCAGTTTCGGCCTGAAAAGCGAGGTGGGCGGTAAAACCGGCACCACCAACAACTATGTGGATGGCTGGTTCATGGCCATTACCCCCAGCCTCGTCGTGGGCACCTGGGTCGGCGGCGATGACCGCTGGGTACGATTTCTTACCCTGGCCGAGGGGCAAGGCTCCCGCATGGCCAAGCCTTTTTGCAAAGAATTTCTCACTCGCGTTGAAAACGACCCCAACGCTGACTATGACTGGAAAGCCCGCTTCGTCAGACCCGGCGGCGACCTCAGCATCGGCCTCGATTGCAATGACTACAACAACCGCGATAACAGCGACGATGAATTCAACGATGGCGAAAGCCCGCGGCAAGATATTTCCGAAGACCCATTTGGCACTAATGTCAAAAAGGATACGACGAAGAAAACCAATGTGGAGAATGAGGATTTTGACGGATAATGGGGCTAAAGACCGGGCCAGTCTTAGTTCCATTCCCAGCATACTCAAACCAACAAACAGCGAGCAAAATCCAAGACTTAAATTCTGACAATGACCAAACAGCTCTATTTAATCTTACTCATTTCAGCGGCATTTTTCACGCGCTGCGTGCCGCCCGTTGATGAGGCAATCACCGATGTTCACGTTGATTTCACAAACCCCGCCATCCAGAAACTGTACAACTTTCAGGACAACCGCCAGACGGATAGCCTCCTCCGTTATTTTTTCCAGAAAGACCCCACCTATCGCTATTTGGCGGCCCTCGCCTTTGCCTCCATCAGGGACACGCTACACGTGGACACCATCGCCCGTCTTCTTTACGACCCTGTTGACAAAGTCAGAATAGCGGCGGCCTATGCCATGGGGCAAATGGGCAGCCCCAAAGCCGAACAATTGCTCATCAATGCTTTCGACCAATACGACACGGCAGGCATTTCCAAAAACTTCAACGCTGCCATTCTGGAGGCCATCGGCAAATGCGGGACGGAGAAAAGCTTAACATCGCTCGCCTCCATCAGCACCTACCAACCCAACGACACGGCGCTGCTCGAAGGACAGGCCTGGGGCATTTATCGCTTTGCTCTGCGAGCTATTATCAGCGACGCAGGTACCGCCAAAATGCTCGACTTTGCCACCCGCTCCGAATACCCGCCCTCCGTGCGGATGATTGGCGCCAACTACCTATCAAGGGCCGAAGGCCTCAAGCTGGAAAATGGGGACAGCCTCATAGCCCCCGCTATCGCCCGCGAAGACGACCCCCGCACCCGCATGGCGTTGGCCATAGCTTTGGGTAAAACGCAGACCGAACGCGCCGCCAATGCCTTGCTTTATCAGTTCAACATAGAGCGGGATTACCGGGTGCGCTGCAACCTGATGCGTGCCCTTTACAATTTCGATTATGAAAAAGTGAAACCCGTTGCACTGCAAGCCCTGAAAGACCCCAACGTCGCAGTGGCCACCATTGCCGCCGGTTTTTTTGTGGAAAAAGGCAAGCCCGAAGATGGCTCATTGTATAGGCAATTGGCCAAAGAACCGGCTCCGTGGGAAGTGCAAATGGCCCTATACACTGCCGCCAGCAAACACATCCCCCTGACATTTCCGGAAACCCGCAAATACCTCAATTGGGAGCTGAAACGCCGCCTCGAAACCGCCACCAACCCTTACGAAAAAGCTGCGGCACTGCAAGCCCTCGCCGCCAACGGATGGAACTACCGCTACATCCGGGATGTGGGGTACCTCTTTGACTCTGCCCCAGTGCGCACGGCGAGTGTGGAGGCGTTGGCCGCCATCGCCCGCAGGCCCGGTTTCAACGAGTTTTTTGGCGGCGGCAACCAGGTAAAAAAAGAGTTGGCCGAATTTTTCATCGAAGCCATCCAAACGGCCGACGTGGGCATGGCCAGCGTGGCCGCCAATGTTCTGCGGGAACCTGGCCTTGGGTTCAAAGAATTAGTGGGCGGCTTCACCGTGTTGGAGCAAATGTTGCCAAAACTCAAAACCCCGAAAACTGTGGAGGCTTACATCGAGGTGCAAAAAACACTCAACTATTTCAAAGGCGTGGACGCCGGTGTCGCTGACCTGCCCGCCTCTGCACACCCCATTGACTGGAAGCTTATCAGTAACCTCAAAAAAGACACATGGGTGGTCATCAATACGGCCAAAGGCGACATCGTTTTGGAGATGCTGTCAGAGTATGCCCCCGGCTCAGTGGCCAACTTTCTGACGCTCGTTAACGATAAATTTTTCAACGGAAAAAACTTCCACCGCGTGGTGTCAAACTTCGTCATACAAGGCGGCTGCACTCGCGGTGATGGTTATGGCAGCCTCGATTATACCATTCGCACCGAGGTACCCTACCTCCATTACGACCGGGAAGGTTACGTGGGTATGGCCTCGGCTGGCCCCGATACGGAGAGCACGCAGTTTTTCATCACCCACTCTCCCACACCCCATCTCGACGGCCGTTACACCATTTTTGCAAAAGTGGTGGCAGGCATGGATGTGGTGCACAAAATCCAAATCGGAGACGTAATGAACAAGGTGATTATTCAGGAACAAAAAAACTAAATTCAACATAAATGAAAAGTACTCCACTGACACAAAAACACATTGCGCTCGGCGCTAAAATGGCAGAATTTGCCGGGTATAATATGCCCATCAACTACGCCGGTATTATGGAAGAACACGCTTGCGTGCGCAATGGCGTGGGCGTATTCGACGTCTCGCACATGGGTGAGTTCATCGTGCGGGGCAAGGAAGCCTTAGCCCTCGTACAAAAAGTAACCTCCAACGATGCCTCCACACTGAAAATTGGCGAAGCGCAATACTCTTGCCTTCCCAACGGAAAAGGCGGCATCGTGGATGATTTGCTCGTGTACCGCCTCCCTCAAAGTATGGCTGACGAAGGGGAAATCGCCTTTATGCTCGTGGTCAATGCCTCCAACATCGAAAAAGATTGGAACTGGATTAAGCAGCACAACACCTTCGACTGCCGCATGATAAACATCTCGGACGAAACCGGGCTGCTCGCCGTGCAGGGGCCAAAGGCCGCTGAAGCACTAAAATCGCTAACCGATATCGACCTTGGTGGTATGAAGTATTACACCTTTGCCAAAGGCAAATTCGCCGGGTTCGGCAACGTCCTCGTCTCCGCCACGGGCTACACTGGTTCAGGAGGTTTCGAGATTTATGCCCGTACCGAAAACCTTGAGCAAATCTGGGACGCCGTTTTCGAAGCAGGTAAACCCTACGGCATCCGGCCCATCGGCCTCGGCGCCCGTGATACCTTGCGCTTAGAAATGGGCTTCGCCCTTTACGGCAACGACATAGACGACACCACCTCGCCGCTCGAAGCCGGCCTGGGCTGGATCACAAAGCTGGGGAAAGGCCCGTTTGTTGATTCCGATTTTCTCCAAAAGCAAAAAGCAGAAGGGGTGAAGCGCAAACTTGTGGGATTTGAAGTACTCGACCGCCGGGCACCTCGCCACTACTATCCCATCGAAGACCTCGAAGGCCATGTCTTAGGAGCGGTCACTTCCGGCACTCACGCTCCATCATTGGATAAGCCCATTGGCATGGGCTATGTACCAAAGGAATTTGCCGCCACCGGCACCGAATTTAACATCGTCGCCGGAAATAAACGGCTGAAAGCGCGGGTGGTAAAAGTTCCTTTTTACAAAGGATGAAATCCCTTTTAAGTGGAGAAGGGTAGATGTGGGTTGCTTCAACCCACATCTACCCTTCTCTACGTAATGATGAGCCGCTAAAATTGGTATGCTCCCTGCTCCATCGAAGGTGGAAAGCGCTCTATGTTGTATAACCGGGATTGGAAGAGCCTCCCGGTAAAAAGCTGGCGGCAAGATGTGCGTCCAGTGAATGCCGCCGTCGCTGTGATGAAGCCTTTGATTTTAGGAACCCCACTTTCTCAAAGCCAGTGCTTCGTCCTCTTTTCCCCGCATCAGTTTTTTGCCGCTCTCCGTTTTATCGCCATAGCCGCATAGGTGCAGGACACCGTGCACCATGACGCGGTTCAACTCGTGCTCAAAAGAGGTTTGGAATTGTAAGGCATTCTCTCTGACTCTGTCAATGCTGATGAAAATATCGCCCGCCACGAGCGGAGATTCTTCGTAAGGGAAGGTAATTACATCGGTGAGGGTATCGTGGTGGAGGTACTCGACGTTCAGGCGGTGGAGGTATTCGTCAGAGCAGAAAATAAAATTGAGCAAGCGGAGGGAATGCTCCTCTTGCTCAATCACTTTTTGCAGCCATTCTGAAGTCCGTTCTTCGCTGTTAAATGCGAAATCTATATCTTCTGATGAAAAATAAATGCCACTCTCTGCATCGAACGGAAACTGCTGCTCAGACATTTGAAGTTGGTAAACCGGATGCTTTCGATAGGTTATAATTTAAAGCGCATTTCAACGGTACTGCCGTTGTTGTAAAAACGAATGTTGTCGGAAAGTTGCCGCATCAGGAAGACGCCGCGTCCGCCACATTCGGCGATGTGGTCAGGGGTGGTAGGATCCGACAAATCGTTTACATCGAACCCCCGGCCTTCATCAGACACGCGCAAAGCCAGGCAATCGCTTTCTCTCTTGGTCTTCACCTTTACTGTCTTGCCCTCTTCCATGCCATTGCCATGAACGATGGCATTGGTGACAGCTTCAGTCAGGCTCACGAGAATGTTGCACTTTTTATCTGGTTCTAAATTATACCTGGAAACCAATTGCTCCACGTAAGGCTCTACTTTGGAGACGCTTCCTTGCTTCGATGCGAGTTTTAACATACTTAATTCTTTTTGTTAACAATAGCGGAGTTTCCTCGTCTTTTGTTTCTTGCAAAAGAAAAAATATCGGTTTTGGATAGTTCGCAGGAAGGAAATATGTTATAGGGAAGGTCCTTTGGGAGGCTTAATTATTAGTCTTTCTAAGGTTGTCATTTACAAACGAGCCGCAAGTTAAGTGTATTTAAGCCGCTTGTCAAGCGGGGTGGATAAATTGGGCGAATGCAAAATACACTACCTCTTTCATCATCAATTGTTTAGTACAAAAAAAATATTGAAATCCGGTAAAAAAAGAACGGCTCCATCCCAAAACAAAACCCCGCCGGTGAATGCGAACGCCAGCGGGGTCTAATTTTTATTCGAAAGGGAAATTCTTAGAAAGTCACACTGAATGAGGGTGCGGGTACCAATTCGCCTTTTTCAGAATCCACATCGGGCATAAAGCCCTGTTGACGCATCCATTCGTCGTTAAAGACTTTCCCAAGGTATTTGCTTCCGTGGTCTGGAAATATCAAAACGACGACGTCGCTGGCACTGAGTTCATGCTGAATCTGGAGAAGAGCCTGTACGCCGGCACCGCTGGAATACCCGGCCATGATGCCTTCGAGCCGGGCCAATTCGCGGGTGCGAAATGCGCTTTCCTTGTCGGTGACTTTCACGAATTTGTCCACCAACTCAAAATTGCAGTTGGCCGGAATAATGTTTTTCCCGGTACCCTCTATTTGGTAAGAGTAAATTTCGTTGACGTCGTACTCTCCAGTCTCGTGGTATTTTTTCAACGCAGAACCATAGGCATCCACCCCAATAATTTTAATGTTGGGGTTTTGCTCTTTTAGGTATTGAGCGGTGCCGGAAAGAGTGCCTCCCGTGCCGGCACTGGCCACGAGGTGGGTTATTTCACCTTCGGTTTGTTGCCAAATTTCCGGGCCGGTGGTGAGGTAGTGCGCCCTTGAGTTTTCGAGGTTGAAGTTTTGATTGACATACAGTGCGTTTGGGATTTCCCTCGCCTTCCGTTCGGCTACCCTGTAGTAGGAGCGCGGGTCTTCGGGTTTGGCTTCTTTGGGGCAAACGATGACATCGGCACCCATGGCTTCAAGCATGTCAATTTTGGACTTGGATACTTTACTGGTCACCGTTAGCACACATTTGTATCCTTTAACAGCAGCCAGCATGGCAAGGCTGAAGCCGGTATTGCCACTGGTGGCTTCGACGAGTGTGCCTCCGGGCTTCAATAAGCCGCGTTGTTCAGCATCTTCAATCATGTGTATGGCGATACGGTCTTTGCCGGATTGCCCAGGATTGAAACCTTCGCACTTCGCATAAACTTTGGGAGAAAGGCCTTTTGTAATCTTGTTTAGGCGGATAAGAGGAGTGTGTCCTATTGTTTCAAGGATGTTGTTGTAAGTCATAAGGCAGGAATCTTTTGTGTAGTATAACTTAGCGAAGAAAGGCAAAGATAATGAATTGCCAATGAAATTAAGGAATGCTTACAATGGATCCTCCATTCTCCGTAATTTTTCGATAATTTCAATTATTCGGAGTGATAATTCAATTCTTTTCAATTCAAGAGATGAAAAACGGTCAGGCTCGCCAGATAGGCAAGTGTACTCATGTACCCGAATTGTATAAACACCCATTTCCAGCTTCCGGTCTCGCGGTGCACTACGGCCATAGTGCTTATGCATTGCATGGCAAAGACATAAAAAATGAGCAAGGCAGCAGAGGTGGCAGTTGTGTAAACCAGCTCACCGGTGCCAGGGCGGCGGGCCTCTGCAAGCTGGTTGTGAATGGTGGCTTCATCATCGGAACTGCCGATACTGTATAAGGTAGCCATAGTGGCTACAAACACTTCGCGGGCAGCGAATGAGGTGATAAGGGCAATGCCTATTTTCCAGTCGAAGCCCAAGGGCTTTATCGCCGGCTCGATGAACTTGCCGAGATGGCCTGCATACGACATTTCTATTTTGCGGGCAGCTACAAGGTTGGCAGTAGCCATCTCGTTGAGAGAGTGCTCTTGTGCCAATGCAATGGCCTCCCGCTCTGCCCTTTCCATTTTTTTTGGTGGCCCGTAAGTGGCCAGACCCCACAGAATAATACTCACCACCATGATGACCCTTCCAGCCCCTAATATAAATGCCCCGACTTTCTCCCGAATGGTGAGCCATACATTGGTCCACATGGGCATCCGGTAGGGTGGAAGTTCCAGCATCAGCCATGAGCGCTCTTTGCTTTTTAAAATTTTTTTGAAAACATAGGCCGACACCAATGCCGCCATGATGCCCAACAGGTACAGCCCCATGAATGCCAGCCCCTGCATGTTGAATATGCCGAATAGTGAACCTTCAGGTACTACAAATGCGATGAGCACCGTGTACACGGGAATCCGCGCCGAGCAGCTAATAAGCGGGGTGACCATAATCGTGATAATCCGCTCTTTCCAATTGCTGATGGTGCGTGTGGACATGATGGCCGGAATGGCACAGGCGCCCCCCGAAATCAGGGCCACCACGCTGCGCCCGTTCAGGCCAAATTGCTGCATGACTTTATCGAAAATATAAACGGCCCGCGCCATGTACCCGACTTCCTCCAACAGGGTGATTAGAAAGAAAAGTATGGCTATCTGAGGGACGAAAACCAATACGCCACCCAAACCAGAGAGAATGCCTTCGGTGAGCAAGTTAGTAAGCCAGCCGGGTGGAAGCACCCGGTTGAGAAATTCACCCGCATTGATAAAACCCTGGTCAATCCAATTCATAGGGTGTACGGCCCAGGCAAAAATGGCCTGAAACACCAAAAACATAATGGCGAAAAACAGCAGTGGTGCAAATATCCTGTGGGTGAATATTGCGTCGAGTTTATCCGTCAGCGTATTTCTTTCACCATCTTTCCGAATGGCTCTTTTCAATACCGGCCCATACGTGGAAAACCGGCCCATCGTTTCGGCTATTTGCAGTGGCAGGTCTTTGAATCCCGCTGCCTGGCAAATGGCTGCAATTTGAGTTTTCTCTTCTTTTTTTAAAAAGGGCAGCCGCAAATGGTGGTGGGCCAGCAACAGCGCATGGTAGGGGTTGGTGATGTTCAGCGACGCCTGAATTTCAGCTACCACTTTTTTCTCCTCACTGGCATAAAATTGAAAAATGGATGAAGACCTCCGGACTATTTTTTTCTCTTTCAGCAGCTTATCAATTTCCTGTCGCAGAGCAGCTATATTGTCGCCGCGGCGGCCACTGACACTGACCACCGGCACCCCCAGATAGGCCGATACCTGGCGGGTATCTACCTGTATGCCCTCCTTTTCCGCCAGGTCGGACATATTGAGCGCAAGAATAACGGGGAAGCCCAAATCAATGATTTGCGTTAGCAAAAGGAAGTGCTTTTCAAGGTGAGTGACATCGGCCACATACACCACGGCGCTGGGATATATTTCACTGGCAGGATTGGCAAGTACATCAAGAGTTACCCGTTCATCCTGCGACGAGGGGTACAGGCTGTAAGTTCCTGGCAGGTCTATGACCTGCACTTCGCCGCTGCCAGGCAGCCGGAGTGTTCCAAACTTTTTATCTACTGTGACACCAGGGAAATTGGCTACTTTTTGGCGTAGGCCGGTAAGATGGTTAAATAGAGATGATTTGCCGCTATTAGGATTTCCGGCGAGTGCAATAATATTCATTCTCTTCTCAATTCGTAGCGCCAGGATCGCTTGTGAAAACAGGCTTATGAATCGGCCAATACCTCCAAAACAATGCTATCAGCCTCTGCCTCCCGCAGCACCATGTTGGTTCCATCTACTTTCAGATAATAGCCGCCATTGAAAGGGGCAATGCGCACCACCTGCACTTTGCTGCCCGGCAATACGCCCATGGTCATGAGTTTACCGGCCATGCGCTCGTCGGTGAAACAGCGAACCGTTCCGAATTCACCTTCTTTCAGTTGTGTGACAGAGTGGTCCATTGTTGTCAATTTGATTGGAATTACGGATGCTCGAAATTCACAGCACCAAGTGCAATGTTAGTTATTCAGAATTACTCCTCCCTATGTTTTTATTCGCCCATGCTCAATTCATCCCTCAAAAGTCACTTTTGAGGGGGGTCGTGCAATCTGAAATTTGGCATATATCAAGTCCTCGCACCAGCACCAATCCATTTTTTCTTCACCAAGTATTCTGCTATCTGAATGGCGTTGGTGGCGGCACCTTTGCGCAAGTTGTCGGCCACCACCCATAAGTTCAGGCCGTTTTCGATGCTGAAGTCGCGGCGTATCCGGCCGACAAAGACCTCGTCTTTGCATTTGGCCAAAAGCGGCATCGGGTACTCATTGGCAGCAGGGTTATCCTGCACGATGATACCGGCCGATTCGCTCAGCAATTTCCTGACGGCCGCCACTTCAAAGGGCTTTTCAAATTCAACGTTCAACGCCTCGGAGTGGCCTCCATTCACAGGCACTCGCACGGTGGTCGCCGTGATGCGGAGGGTCTGGTCGCCGAATATTTTGCGGGTCTCATTCACCATTTTCATCTCTTCCCGCGTGTAGTCGTTGTCGAGAAACACATCGCAATGCGGAATGCAATTTTCAAAAATCGGGTGATGGTAGGCCATCTCATCTTCCCGCGGCTTGCCCCCCTTCAGCTCTGTCTGGTACTGCTTCACTGCTTTCATCCCGGTTCCGGTGATGGACTGATAGGTGGCAATGACCAGCCTTTTGATATGAAAATGCAGGTGCAGAGGTGCCAATGCCACCACCATTTGTATGGTCGAACAATTCGGGTTGGCAATAATTTTATCTTCCGGCGTCAGCACATAGGCATTCACCTCCGGCACCACGAGTTTTTTCGCAGGGTCCATCCGCCAGGCGGAAGAGTTGTCCACCACCGTGGTACCTGCGGCAGCGAATTTCGGCGCCCATTCTTTAGACACACTGCCGCCGGCGGAAAATATGGCTACATCGGGCCGGGCCGCTACAGCAGCAGCCAGGCCAATGACCTTTACAGGCTTGCCCTTGAAGACCACTTCCTTGCCCACCGAACGCTCGGAGGCAACCGGTAATAATTCTGTCACTGGGAATTTGCGTTCCTGTAACACTTCCAGCATGACGGTGCCCACCAAGCCGGTGGCTCCAACAACTGCGACTTTCATGTTTAAAAAAAATTACCCCGCAATATGCAGGTTGGGTTAACCAAATGTTTTCAAAACTGTCCACAAAGGTAAGAGAGTAATCTTTGGAAAATAGATGCCAAACCGTCTGGGGTTAAATGTTTTACCAAAAGTAGATACTGCCATCCAACTATCTGGCTCAACAGTTAATCTTTAGAGCCTTGCCGCCGGATTTTTGTGTCCTGCTGGTTCGGGACAATAATTCGTTCTAACGATTGCAAAAATGCCGCTATCTTGCGGCTCTCCTTTTTTCATTAAACCTGACTTAAAATGATGCGCAAATTTTTTCAACTTTTCATGATAGTATGCTTTGCCTCTGGCGCTCATGCCCAGGACTTCAGTTTTGGCATAAAAGCAGGCATGAACCTCAACACATTCAAAGGCGGCGCCGAAGCAGACGATGCCGGTAATGCGGTAGAAAGCTACAGCAATGGCTCAGGATTCCACGTCGGTGCCACCTTTTCCTGGGAGGCCACCGAACTGATGGGCCTGCGTGGCGAATTCGTGTTTTCGCAGAAAGGCGGTGACCGCTCTTTCGATGGCCCCTCTTATTACATTTTGAGACCCACGAGCGATCATCCCATTTATGCCACCGGTACCCGAAAGGCTGAACTCAGCGTTACCAATTCCTACCTCGAACTCCCAGTGATGGGCTACTTCCGCCCGCTGCCCTGGCTCGAAATACAGGCTGGCGGCAGCGCAGGGTTCCTCATTTCATCCACCGGCTTTGGCGATATTTCTTTCGATGGCACCACCTCCAACGGCTCGCCCATTTCGCTGCGGCACGAACTCGACGTTCACTATTTCACCGACAAGCCTGGCGAAGCCACCTTCATCAACCCCCCCAGCACCGTGCAGGTAAGTGGTGAAAACATTCCTTACCCGCAAACAGCAGGCGCTTTTTTCGAGTTTGCCGAAGACCGGGGAAATCTGTACAAAATCATGGAACTATCGGCCATGGCGGGCATTTCGGTGTACCTAAACAAAGGGCTTTACCTCTCCCTCCGTGCCAACTATGGCCTGACTGACGTGACAAAAACCAAAGCCGATGTGTCACTGGTGAAATTGGACGACACCCACCAATTCATCTCCCGCAGCGACAAGGATACCAATGTTTCGCTCCAAGCCTCGGTCGGGTTTTCGTTCTGATTTTATATCCCGGAAATTTTCCAGACAGGCCCTAAAAAAAGCCCTCCAGGTAAAATCAATACCTGGAGGGCTTCCCATTTTTACAAAAACTATTTTTTAAAAAAGGCTCTCTATGATATTTTCCTCTGTGATGCGCTCGGCTTCGGCTTTGTAGTTGCGCACGATGCGGTGGCGCAGGACGAATTTGGCAACCGCCTTCACATCTTCTATATCGGGAGAATATTTCCCCTGAATGGCGGCATGGCATTTCGCCCCAAGCACGAGGTATTGCGATGCACGGGGGCCTGCACCCCAGGAAATATAGTTGTTGACCATACCGGTAGCGGCTGAGGTGTTCGGGCGGGTCTTCGTGGCAAGAGATACGGCATATTCCAGCACATTGTCAGCCACAGGTATTTTGCGCACTAATTGCTGGTAGTCCAAAATTTCTTTGGCTCCCAAAATGTGTTTCAACGCTACCTTCTTAATGCCGGTGGTGCTCTTCACTACGTCAATCTCTTCCTGGTACGATGGGTAGTCGAGCGTAATGTTGAACATAAAACGGTCGAGCTGTGCCTCAGGAAGAGGGTAAGTCCCCTCTTGCTCGATGGGGTTTTGGGTAGCCAGCACGAAGAAAGGCGACGGCAATTCATGCCCCACGCCGGCCACCGTCACGCATCGTTCTTGCATGGCCTCCAATAGGGCGGCCTGCGTTTTGGGCGGAGTCCGGTTTATTTCGTCGGCCAAAACGATGTTGGCGAACAACGGGCCTTTGTTGAAATTAAAATGACGGTCTTCGTTGAGGATTTCTGAGCCGGTAATATCGGAGGGCATGAGGTCAGGGGTGAACTGGATGCGCTTGAAGCCGAGGTCGAGTACTTCGGCGATGGTGCTCACGAGCAGGGTTTTCGCCAGCCCCGGCACCCCGACCAGCAGGCTGTGGCCATTTGCAAAAAGGGAGATGATGACACTCTGTACCACGTTGTCTTGGCCGACGATGATTTTTCCGACTTCTTTCTTTAGGTCTTTGTACGATTTTGCCAAAGCATCTACTGCTTCGACGTCTGATTTGGTAGCTGATTCAGTCATGTGTTACGAAATGTTGTAGGTATTTTTTGGCTTACGGCCAAGTGGCCGGATTTCAGTTTAAAGGAATGATTTACCCGATGTGTCAGGAACTCGCTAAAAACGGGCCGACGCCCGAATTTGTTTCGATAGCCTCTACATTTCCCCTTGCCCCCGGGACCAGGAACCCGTCACCCCGCTTACTCCTTTGACCAGGTAGCGCCGTCTTTTCCATCTTTCACTATAATGTCAAGCGATTTCAGTACATCCCTGATTTTGTCGGAGGTGGGCCAGTCCTTGTTGGCTCGTGCCTTTTGGCGCATGTCGAGAATGAGATTCATCAGCCCATCCACCACGCCCCTACCGGATGAGTCGCCGGCATCGTCGCGCAGGCCGAAAATTTCGAAGATAAAATCATGGAAAGTCTTTTTAAGATGCTCCAGTGTGCCGGGCAGCAGGTCGTTGAAAGAAAGCTGCCCGCCTTTAAGGCTGTTAATTATTGTCACCAATTCGAAAAGGCTGGCCAAGGCTTTCGGCGTGTTGAAATCGTCGCACATATCGGCGAATGCCTGGCCCATCAGGTCATTGATTTCTTTATCTAACTGGCCAGCCTGCCCTTCGCCTGAGTGGGTGAAACCTTGCAAAACCTTTTGCCCCTCCATGAGGCGGCGATAGCCCTTTTCGGCAGCTTGCAAGGCCTCGTCCGTTAGGTCGAGGGTGCTGCGGTAGTGGGTCTGCAACATGAAAAAGCGGACGACCATGGGGGAATATCCTCTGGAGAGCAGCGGGTTGTTGCCGAGGAACAACTCTGGTGGCATGATGGAATTGCCTTCGCTCTTCGACATTTTGCGGCCGTTGAGAAGGAGCATGTTTCCATGCATCCAGTAGTTGACCGGTGAGTGGCCGCAAGCGCCATAGTTTTGGGCGATTTCGTTTTCGTGGTGCGGGAATTTGAGGTCGGAGCCGCCGCCGTGAATGTCGAAAGTTTCGCCCAAGTATTTGGTGCTCATCACCGAGCATTCGAGGTGCCAGCCGGGGAATCCCACCGACCAAGGCGATTTCCACCGCATGAGGTGCTCCGGGGCTGCTTTTATCCAGATGGCAAAATCGGAGGGGTGGTTTTTCTCTTCCTGGTTTTTGAGGTTGTCGCGGCTTTCGGCGATGAGGTCTTCGATTTTGCGGCCGGAGAGCGCACCGTACACACCGTATTTTTCAGCGAATTTGACTGTGTCGAAATACACGGAGCCGTTTTTCTCGTAGGCCAGCCCATTGCCGAGGATGGCCTGCACCATGTCTATTTGTTCCAAAATATGGCCGGTGGCTCGTGGCTCTATGTTCGGCGGCAACACGTTGAGGATGTGCATCATCTCGTGAAAGCCGTTCATGTAGCGCTGCACAATTTCCATCGGTTCCAACTGTTCGAGCCGCGCTCTTTTGGAAATTTTGTCTTCTTCCCCACTATCGGCATCGCCTTCTAAGTGCCCCACATCGGTGATGTTGCGCACGTAGCGCACTTTATACCCCAGATACATCAGGTAGCGATACACCACGTCGAAACTCACAAAGCTGCGGCAGTTGCCAAGATGCACGTCGCTGTACACCGTAGGCCCGCATACGTAAAGACCAACGTGCCCTTCGTTCACGGGCTTGAATACTTCCTTTTTCCCTGTGAGGCTATTGTGAATTTGCAGTTCTTTCATCATGCGCGCAAAAGTATAAGATTTGGAGACTTGTGTTCTTTCTGGGAAAGATAAATCATGCCGGGCGATTGGTTTTGTGCCCTCATGAAGTGCGGGCTTAAATCGTTGTTACCCGCCCTGGGTCAGTTTGACCGAAACGGGAAAGTGGTCGGAAAGTTCCAAATGGCGGTGGATGCGGTGGCTTCTCACTTTAAAACCCCGTGAAGGCAGCACATAGTCGATGCGCAGCGCTGGCAGCTTGCCGGCAAAAGTGGCGCCGATGCCGCCGCCTTTTTCCCGGAAACTGTCTTGAAGATTTTCGGACAAAACGTGGTAAACGAAAGAGGTGGGAGGGTCGTTGAAATCGCCACAAACAATGACGGGGTGGGGGCTTCCGGCTACATGCCGGGCCAGTACTTGTGCCTGCCGGGCGCGCACCTGTGCACTGTTTTTGTACCGGGCCAGCACAAAACGAATGTCCCGCCAGGTTTGCTTTTCACGAAGGTCGCCTTTTGTGGCTATCTTATTGGCCGTGTTAGTCATCTGGTTGGATTGCAAGTGCACGCTGTACACCCGCACGACGCCCTGCGGCGTTTTCAGGCCGGCCCACACGCCGAAGGAGGCGCCGTTATACAACAATGAACCTTGCTGAACAAAAGGGTATTTTGAAAAAATCACCGTGCCGCCCGACTGGTAATAATGGCTGTATCCAAGGCCTGCTTTCAGCAAGTCCACGGTGTAGTCCGATGTGCTTTCCTGCGCGCAAAAAATGCCGGGATAGCCGGCCTCCTTTGCCAGCGTTTTAAGCTGCGCCAACCGTTGCGGTTCGGTGATGGAGGTGTCTCTGCCAAAACCTTTCAGGCCCGCCGTATTGTAAGTCAGCACCGTGATTTCCTTTTCCACTTTCCCGCTTTCGCCAGAAAAATGCCAGCCAAAGTACCCGGGGAAATGGACGAACCCGATGAAGATGCACGCCAGCGAAAATAACACGTACCTATCGCGGCGCACCATCCAAAAGATGGCAAACACTACATGCCCCAGCAGCATAAATGGATAGCCCAGCCCCAACACCGAAAAGTGCCAGATTGTATTGGGGTTGATGACCGGTGAAAGGAAGGCCGGTAACGTTGCCAAAACCAGAACAAGGTTCGTCCAGCGGAGAAGATTTTTCATAGGGTTCACGGATGGCCGGGTTTTAGGTTTCGAAGGCGTGCGGAACCCGCCTTACTTTTTACTTGCGTTAAACAAAAACTCTTTCTCGCTGGCAGACAGGCTCTCGTAACCCGAATCTTTGATTTTATCAAGAATGGCGTCGAGTCTCTCCTGATGCGACTCATCATGGGTATCACTGGCCTGCTGGTCACGCCTCTCACTGCGGCTGCTGTATTGCGGTTTTCTGATATTCGGATGTTTATACGCCACCCTTGGTCCACTTTGCCTGGAAAAAAGCCGCTGAAAAAAAGCGCTCATGCTTTGCAACGCATGATTTACCGGCAGGGTCAGGTCATTGCCACGCTGCAACTGGTGCGCGATGACAAACCCCATAGCCACGCCCCCCAAGTGGCCAAACCCGCCGCCGGAGTTGGAATTCGACGACAATGCTATCAAGTCCAAAAGCACCAATACCATCACGATGTATTTCAGTTTTACATCGCCCAGAAACATCAGCGAGATAATGTAGTCGGGAGCCGTCATGCCCGCCACCACGAGGACAGCCATCACGGCAGCCGAAGCCCCCAATGCGTACCCGCCGAAGGCCCACGGCGAGGAGATATTCGCCATAACGAAATAAGTCAGGCCTCCGGCCAAACCGCCCAACAGGTATATGGGCAGCACCCTCCGGTCGCCGAGCAGGTCGCCCACGATTCTGCCGAACCAATACAAAAAGAGCATATTCCACAGGATGTGCCAGAACCCTACGTGCAAAAACATGTGGGTGAAAATGACCCACGGGTGCATGAGGTTGTGCTTCCAATCAGAAGAGATAGTTAAAAAGTGGATGAACGGCTGAAAGCTGGGAGGTGGTGCGGCATGGTCTATTGGAATGAGGATGAGCTTCACCAAATTGACGGCAATAAAAAGACCCACGTTGACCAAAATTATTCGGGTCAACGTATTGCCGTGACTGAACTGCTGCTTCACATCGCTCCAAATCGAATCGAACATCTTTTTAGGTTTTTGGCACTTTTGCGGGTTTGGCAAATCCAACCCAATACCCAGACACGCCGTCAATACAGCCGCTCGCCCCGGTTGCGCCAATAAAGGATGAGCAACACGCCGAAAAGCGCGCCGCCAACGTGGGCAAAATGCGCCACCCCGGGCTGGAAAGGGCTGAGTCCAAGCCCCACCTCAATCGCCGCATAAATGATGACGAAGTATTTCGCTTTCATCCTTACCGGCGGGATGATGAGTTGAATGATGCTGTTGGGAAATTGCATGCCGTAGGCTGCTAAAATACCGAACACCGCTCCCGACGCCCCCAACATCGGCACGTTGGCAACCCAACCCGGTGCTCCCTGCTGAAACTCGATGTACTGCACCGCCATTTGCAGCACCAAGGCACCGAATCCCGTAAAGAAGTAAAAAAACAAAAACTTCTTCGGCCCCCATGCCATCTCTACCGGGGAGCCGAACATGTACAGGGCAAACATGTTGAAAAAAATATGCGACAGGTTGCCGTGCATGAACATGTAAGTCACCACTTGGTATGGCTTGAAAAATTCTGAGGAGGGATAAAATACCGCCAGCATGTAACGGCCCCAAGCGCTGAAATCCGTCACGTTTCCATTAATAAGGTCATTCGTCAGCGTAACATTTGGCTCCCCCATCAATTGGGTGCCCAGGTACATCAGTACGTTGATTATGAGTAAGTTTTTGACGACATCGGAAATAAACATGCGGCTCAATTGAAAATTTGTTACTTGACGAAACCCATGGTTTGACGCCCAAAGATAGTCAGCCACCTGAATTGTCGTAGTTTTGGCTACAAACAAAAAACAGGACAACTGAATGCTGCGTTTGGTTGTGACCGGCCCCGGAAAACAAGGCTAACTTGCAATTCTTTTCCATGAAATACTTCTTACCTGCCATCATGTTCCTCGCCTTGCCCGGTTTCTTGCGTGCGCAATTCCTCACCGGCATCTCCACCAAATACGACGGCATCTTCGTCGAGTGGCTCTTTTTTACCGGAAATGAAAACGAGGAGGGCGAGCTTAAAATGAGCTGGCAACTCCAAAACGATTGGACGCAATGGGACTATACCCTCGGCGACCGGTTCGGCACCATCAAAACAAAATGGCGGGACAATCCCGAAGAATGGGAACTCCGCGGCAACAATACCATCGTCACCGCCCGCACCATCTGGGCCGGCGACCTCCGCGAATGGCGCATCAAAGGCAGCGACCATACTTTCACCCTCCATTCAAAATGGGGCAACCAACTCGACGAATGGGAAATCCGGGATTCCAGCCATGGCAGTTTCGCCATGTACACCAATTACGAGCGCGACCCCCGCGACTGGGTTGTCATAGACGAATTAGATGCGGAGGTGACCTTTGAAGAAAAGATGATGCTCCTGTTTATCGTCGCCTTTCACTCCTCGCCCCGGCAGTGATTTGTTTCCCTTCGGAAGTGGCCATTCAAAATTCCCTTAAGAACCACCCCTCGCAGCTACAATGGCCCGTATTGCCCATCGGTGCATCAAGGCGGTGGAACCCCATTTTCCGATATAGTTTGTTGGCGCGTTTCATGCGGTCCACCGTTTCGAGATAACAGCGCTGGTAGCCCAGCTTTTTGGCGGTTTCGAGGCAAAGGGCGACCATGCGTTCCCCCAGCCCGAAGCCGCGGAGTTCGGGATAGAAGTACATCTTTTTAAGCTCGCAGGTATCGGCCGGGGCATCCGTCAATGGGCCGATGCCGCCGCCCCCGGCAATCTCGCCGGTGGCGGGGTGGAGTACCACCCAATAAATGGCCCGGTCGTGGCTGAAATTATCGTACATGGTGTCGAGTTCCGGGTCGTGGATGGAGTAGCCCTCGTCCGTGCAGTTGTACTCCGTCATCACGGTGCGGATGAGGCGGGCCACGGCCTCGTCATCCTCCGGCCGGATGGGGCGGAAGATGACGTCTGCGGGTTCTATTTTCTTTTGAGTGGGAGGCAAAGCGGGTTTCATTTTTTGAGGGGGTACCATGTTCATTTCAATGGTTCTGTGGGGAGAGATGCCTTAGAGCTTGTTTGCGTTTTGGGTTTCGAGGGGAAAAGCGACAGTTTTTTGATGAGACAACCTGTCCCAGCTTTACGTCGGGAAGGCGGGGAATGAGAGTCCCGACAGTGCTGCCGGGATGACCATTTCTCCCAACGAAGTATCAACAAAAAAGGGGCGGTTTTTCACCGGAAGCTAAATCCCCAACAAGCTCTAACCTGAGGCCGTCCGGCAATGGGCAGTGGGCAATGGCTCAGTGTTCACTGCCGGACCACTCAATACGCCCTGACGTCTTTATTTTCCATGTAGTTGATGAAGGCCCGGTTGACGACGCGGTTGCCGCCAGGGGTGGGGAAGTTGCCGGTGAAGTACCAGTCGCCGAGGTGGTTGGGGCAGGCGCGGTGCAGCCCCTCAATGGATTGGTAGATGACTTCCACTTTGGGCTTGATGCCTTTCGGGGTCACTATTTCAGCAATTTTCCGGGAGATTTCATCGGCTGAGAATTCGTTGTACAGTGCCTTTACTTCGTTTTTCATCTCTTCTTTGGGCAAGTGTTCCTGTTCTTTGCAGCGCTCGTAGGCCTCGTCGAGGAGTGTTGATTTTCCATTTTCATGGAGCAAGGCCACCAATGCCCGGAAGGCCACAAAGTCTTTCATCTTAGACATGTCGATGCCATA
>SCUG01000747.1 GCA_004297645.1 Saprospiraceae bacterium
TTTTGACGCTGAAAGACGCTGGTTCTTTATGATTTCACGCTGTTCCTGATTTTTTATTTCATAAAAAATCATAAGAATCAGCGTCCTTCAGCGTCGAAATTATTTCTCTTAACACCCCTATATGGAGGATTATAAAGATTGGCTCCGTACCTGCCATGACACTTGACCCAAAACGGAAATTAAATAACAACACGTTGCACAACACTGCACTTCACAAATTTCTTATCACAAACCAATTCTTAATTCCCATGAGAAGAATCGAGTTTACTTTTCAAAATCTGACCAATTACCTTGGGACGACAAAGGAAAGGTTCCGGCACGGAAGGCTCCATTACAGGATGCTTGCCATGTTGAGCCTGTCGCTACTCGCAGGCTTGGGCAATGGTGCTTACGCACAATGCGCCTTAGTTTGCAATGACAACGTGAACGTATCCTTACCCGGCCCCAACGCCAATTGCGAGCTGGAAATTCTGGTGGAAATGGTGCTGGAAGAACCCTACACCTGCCCCAACCCACTCGAAGTATCCCTGATGAATTTGCAGGGCGTGCCCTTGCCTACCAGTCCGGTGGTGAATGCCAGCCATATCGGTGGCACCTTTATCTTTCAGGTGTGGGAGCCTGCCAGCGGAAACTCCTGCTGGGGCACTTTCAATGTGGAAGATAAATTAGGGCCACAAATACTGAACTGCGGCAACCACAGCATTCCATGCTTAGCCGATTACCTGCCCAGCACTGAAGGTGGCGATGTGCCCGCTCCCGACTTTGACGACTGCTCCACTATCATTGACATCAGCTACTCCGACGCCATTACGCTGGGCAACTGCAACACGGGTTATGTGTCCATTGTCAATCGTACCTGGACGGCAGCCGATGCAGGGGGCTACACGAGTACTTGCACCCAAACCATTACCGTAGAAAGGGTAACCCTCGCTACCTACACGCCGGTATGCCCGGCCAATGTTTTTCTGGAATGCGGCAACGGCAACCCGAATACCAACCCTTCGGTCACCGGCTACCCGGTCATCACTGTGGGGGGCATCCCTTACAATGTCATTCCCGGCGCCAACAATTTCTGTGAAATCGCCGCTTCGTATTCCGACGAGGTGTTCGACATTTGTGGCGGTGGCCAAAAAATTCTGCGCACCTGGAACATCTACGACTGGTGCCTGCCCACCAACCCTGCCAACGGCAATCCGTTCACCTGCATCCAGGTGATTAAAATTCAGGATACCACACCACCAGTGCTGGTATGCCCCGCTCCCATTACCCACGGCAGTTCCGCTAACAGTTGTTCAGCCTCGCTTACTTTGCCCCCGGCATCGGTCTCCGATGCTTGCTCCAGTGTGACCGTGAAAGTGCTCACTCCATGGGGTGCCATCAATGGGAATGGAGGGCCCCTGCTGAATGTGCCGGTTGGTACGCACAACATTACCTACGTAGCAACCGATGCCTGCGGCAACATCAGCAGTTGTACCACCACGCTGACCGTTGTGGACGATACTCCGCCCGTGGCCGTTTGCGACGAACACACCGTCGTTTCATTGTCGGCCGACGGCCTGGCCACCGTATCGGCCTCTGTCTTCGATGATGGCAGTTCCGACAACTGCGGAGTTGATTACTTCGAAGTGAGCAGGATGCCCTCCAACTGTATGCCCGCCGGTACACCCTATGGCGCCTATGCTATCTTTGAATGCTGTGATGTTGGCGAAGCCCTGGTAGTTTCCATGCGGGTATTTGACGATGCCGGCAACTACAACGAGTGCATGGTAAATGTGGAGGTTCAAGACAAAATAAACCCAACAATCATTTGCCCGCCCAACTTTACCATCCAGTGTACGGCGCCAATGCCTGCACCGGCCGACCCGGTGGTCAACGACAACTGCCCCGGTGTCACCTGGGTACTGGTCGAAACAAATAACCTCACTAATTGTGGGGTGGGTACCATCTTGCGGAAATATACCGCAACGGATGCCTCCGGCAGAACCGCCAATTGCACCCAGACAATATCGGTGATAAACTCCAACCCGTTCAACATCGTCAACATTGTTTGGCCGCTGGATTACGTCACAAATGAGTGCGGACCAGCGCTGGAACCTTCCGACCTGCCCCCCGGCTACAACGTGCCTGTCATCAACGAAGACAATTGCGACCTCGTCGCCGTGACCCACGAAGACCAGTTGCTAAACATGAATGCTCCCGCATGTTTTAAGATTTTGAGAAAGTGGATAGTCATAGACTGGTGCCAGTACAACCCGAATATACCAGGAAGCCCCGGCTATTTCGAGCATACACAAATTTTGAAAGTCATAGATACTGTGGCACCGGTGCTGACCTGCCCCGGCAATACTGTGGTGTCCAGCTTAGACCCGGTCTGCGGCTATGGCATGGTGTCGCTTTCCTCAGCCATTGCCATTGATTGCAGCAGCAATTTCCTTTGGACTACCACGGTGGATTATCAATCCAACGGCTCGGTGGACCAGGTGGGCAGCAACCCTAACCTGAGCGGCAGCTATCCTTTCGGTTTGCATTTTGCCACCATCAAAGCGGAAGATTACTGCGGCAACTCGGCAACCTGCACCTTCACCATAAAGGTGAAAGATGGTAAGAAACCAACCCCGATCTGCGTGAATGGCCTCGCCGTGGAATTGATGTCTGACCCTGCCGGCAACGGCGGTATGGTCATCCTGACACCGGCCATGTTCAATCAGGGCAGCTTCGACAATTGCACCGCCCCTGGCAATTTGCAGTTTTCCCTCTCGCCGAATATCTTTACCTGCACAGAGGTGGGTACCAACATCGTGACGCTCTATGTGACTGACGCCGCTGGCAATACCGACTATTGTGAAACCTACGTCATTATTCAGGATAACTTGGTG